>JADEXV010000536.1 GCA_015206945.1 Nostocales cyanobacterium LEGE 12452
GGGAGCATCCACTTTTGGCAGAAACACTCAAATAGCAAGTAAACCATTCAGATAAGCACAACGAACAGAAAGAATTTGGTTGACACTCCCAACATTCCACTGTGCGCCAGAAATTTTCATCCTAGCTCCAATCTGTTTAATAGCAGACTCGACTGCACCAGAACCAATAGAACAAAGTTGTTCAGCTTGATAATAGCTATAGTTGACAATACGGGAGCAATGTTTTTCGAGGTAAGCGATGAAGTTCTTAGCTTGTTTGCCTCGGCAATTATGAAATAAAGCTTTAGCTTCTTCAATTTGACCCTGCCATAAAAGAGTTTCAGCTGTTTTGAGTCGCTTTAAAGAACCACCCACTTTGTAAAGATTTTCCTTGAGATGATACCAATCTAAAATTTCCCAACGCTCAAAATTCTCACTTTTACCAAACTCTTTGACGAGATTCCATACACCATCATGACCATCTCCTAAGCAGACTAACGGGTTAACTAGACGCTGGCTATTGACATAATCAATTAATGATTGGTTGTCATCAAAAAACGCACCATAGTAAATCCCTTGCAGACGAACCGTTTTATAGTCTCGCCAGTGACAGCCTGCTTTCGGCTTACCTCTAAGTCGAACTTTTCCTCCATCTACGCTTACTTCTGAAACTGATTGTAATGCTACGGGTAGTTGAAAATCTTGTGATAGCACTAGTTTTTGTTGCGTTGAGTGACCAACTTTCACTCCTGTTAATGCCTCAATCTCGATTTCTGCTTTTTGATATGATTCATTGGCTGACAGCCTCAAACAACACTTTTGAAGTAATGGACTTAACCTACTTCTTGCTTTTAAACCTAGTCTTTGTAGCTGTTTGGCTTTAAGAGTCAATTCCCCTACTAGGCTTTTAATTTTCCTGGTTTTACCTACTTTTGTTCCAGTTTTTTGTTCGATAAAAAAAGGGCTATTTCTGGGCTGACTAGTTCTAATACTTGACTGCGAACTGTTTTTTCTATGCCTTCGAGGTCTGTCAGCTTACTTTTGTCTGCTTCTTCATACAGCAGTTTTGACAATTCTTGTAAGCAGGCTTTGATCCGTTCTTGTTTCTCTTGGTTCATTGTCAGCGATCGCACAGGGTTATTTCCCTTTACATTTTCCCATAAATGATAAATCTTCCAAAACTGGATGCTCCC
>JADEXV010000537.1 GCA_015206945.1 Nostocales cyanobacterium LEGE 12452
TAGGACTTACGCATTGACAGAATAACAAAATAGTGAATTCATAAATAAGGGTCGTCTACTTTCCAGGTATCGGACAATTAGAGAAATTACTAAACCATCGACAGGACAATGCAATCTAGAGCTCTACACCTTATTTTTGCTGTCAGAGCCAAGGTTTGGGGGGTGCAGTAGGTTAGCAGAGATATTGGGAGACGTTTCACATGATAGTGTGAATCGCTTTTTATTGAGAGAGAGATATGAACCGAAAGATTTATTCAAGATAATAGAGAAAATCATTAATTTGGTAGGAGGAATACTAAGTGTAGACGATACAGTGATAGAAAAGATTTACAGCGACCCAAAAAATGCCGAATTAATCAGTTATTTTTGGTCAGGGAAAGTCCATAAAACTATTATTGGCTTAAATTTAATTACTTTATATTACAGCGATATTAATGGTAATTCAGTCCCAATAAATTACAGAATATATGACAAAAAAGAGGAGAAAACAAAAAACGATTATTTTAGAGAAATGGTGAGTGAAATAATAAACTGGGGAGTCCAGCCAAGAATAGTAACAGGAGATAGTTGGTATTCAGGAGTAGAAAATTTAAAATTTCTAAAAAACCAGAAACTGGGTTTTCTATTCGGGATTGAAAAAAACAGAACTGTCTCAAATGAGCCGCATAAGTATTGCCAGGTAAGTACTCTGGTGATTCCAGAGTCAGGATTAAGAACTCATCTGAAAGAATTTGGATTTATAAAGTTGTTTAGGAAAGACTTCAAGAAAGAAGACTCTAGACCGGAGGCGGAGCGTCTCCGGCTCCGCACTATATTTTGTATGTTCCAGATGAGGAAAAAATCAAGGATATAACCAGAAATGAATTTATCACAATTCATGATACCCATTGGGGAATCGAAACCTTTCATCGAGCCATAAAACAAGTATGTGGAATTTGTCGGTTCATGGTTAGGGATACCTATGCAATCAAGACTCACATATTTTGTTCACTTCAAGCTTTTGTTAGATTGGAGTTTATGCGGGCTGAAAAAATAATTAGCAATTGGTACGAAGTACAACGAAATATGTTCACATTAGTTGTACGTGAGCATATTTTTGCAAACCTTAGCGGTGATGGCATTTTCTAGAAAACATAGATCATCTTTTTTGTCAATGCGTAAGTCCTAA
>JADEXV010000538.1 GCA_015206945.1 Nostocales cyanobacterium LEGE 12452
TAGGACTTACGCATTGACAAAATAACAAAATAGTGAATTCATAAATAGGGGTCGTCTACTTTCTAGGTATCGGACAATTAGAGAAATTACTAAACCATCCACAGGACAATGCAATCTAGACCTCTACACCTTATTTTTGCTGTCAGAGCCAAAGTTTGGGGGGTGCAGTAGGTTGGCAGAGATATTGGTAGACGTTTCACATGATAGTGTAAATCGTTTTTTATTGAGAGAGAGATACGAACCGAAAGATTTATTCAACATAATAGAGAAAATCATTAACTTGGTAGGAGGGATACTAAGTGTAGATGATACAGTCATAGAAAAGATTTATAGCGACCCAAAAAATGCCGAATTAATCAGTTATTTTTGGTCAGGGAAAGCCCATAAAACTATTGTTGGCTTAAATTTAATCACTTTATATTACAGCGACATTAATGGTAATTCAGTCCCAATAAATTACAGAGTATATGACAAAAAGGAGGGCAAAACAAAAAACGATTATTTTAGAGAAATGGTGAGTGAAATAATAAGCTGGGGAGTTATCCCAAGAATAGTAACAGGAGATAGCTGGTATTCAGGAGTAGAAAATTTAAAGTTTCTAAAAAACCAGAAGCTAGGTTTTCTATTCGGAATTGAAAAAAATCGAACTGTTTCAAATGAGCCGCATAAGTATTGTCAGGTAAGTACTCTGGTAATTCCAGAGTCAGGATTAAGAACTCATCTCAAAGAGTTTGGCTTTATAAAGTTGTTTAGGAAAGACTTCAAGAAAGAAGACTCTAGACCGGAGGCGGAGCGTCTCCGGCTCCGCACTATATTTTGTATATTCCAGATGAGGAAAAAATTAAGGAGATAACCAGAGATGAATTTATCACAATTCATGATACTCATTGGAGAATTGAAACCTTTCATCGAGCCATAAAACAAGTATGTGGAATTTGTCGGTTCATGGTTAGAGATACCTATGCAATCAAGACTCACATATTTTGTTCACTTCAAGCTTTTGTTAGGTTGGAGTTTATGCGGTCTGAAAAAATAATTAGCAATTGGTACGAAGTACAACGAAATATGTTCACATTAGTTGTACGTGAGCATATTTTTGCAACCCTTCGCAGTGATAGCATTCTCTAAACTCCATGAATGATGTTTCTTGTCAATGCGTAAGTCCTAG
>JADEXV010000393.1 GCA_015206945.1 Nostocales cyanobacterium LEGE 12452
GTGTAGGAAATAGTTTGATTAATTTTATTCCAAACTTTTTTGATAAATCGATTGCTTCTAGCCGCTATAGTAGGTGGCTTTAATCGCTTCGGTTTTTGCTCTGGTTGCTTCAGAAAGCGATAGTGTAAAAATTCATTTTTGTAACAAATATTAACATCCTCACCTTTACACAAGCGGGCAAATTCAATAGCACCATAGCCCATATAGTGAAGACGATGAATTGGTTTTAATCCCTGTTGGTTGTAAAGAACATTATCAATGTTCACAAATCGATTTACACTAGCACAGTTGCCAGTTCTATCTTCGCCATTAGGGCTAAGTGTAAAGTTAAATAGCGACCGAGCAATTCTGAAAGTCATGTAACTAAATAAATCTGCGTCACACCACCAAGCAAGTTCATTAATCCATTCGACTTCCTTATCTTCTATCAATCGTTTTTTGAGTATTTTTAACTCCTCAATGCCTAAAATTCCCCTTTTTGAACCAAAAAAACTAGAACAGTGTATTTTTCGTCTGATTTCAGATTCAGACAAAGACATTTTTTGTTCTAACTTAGGCAAGTCGAAAGCTGCAACTGAAGTTTGTTTTGTGTGTTCCCAGTCATCAAACACAAAGTCGTATTGATCCAGTTTTTCTAAAACCTTGTCCAGCTTATTCATTGCCAAACTATCAGCATCATAAAATACAAATTTTTCAAACTCACCATCAAAAGCACACATTTTTCTGATTAAATTATTTTTTTTGTTCCATTCCATAGAAGGCTTATTTTTCCGGCTATTTATTGGATAAGCATTCCAAACTTGAACGGCAAAATCATCCCATTTTTGAATCGAGCTTTTATCGTCAAATAGGGTAACATTAGATCGAGAATGTATCTCCTGCTTAACTCGCTCTAAGCGGTCATCATAGGGAATGATACAAATAGGAATATCTGCACTAACATTCACCTCAATACTATTTAGCAAGGCTACTAGTTGGTCAAATACCACGTCATTAGCAAGTGTGTAAATCCCAAAATTATCCATTGTAATTAAATTATTTTTATCTTTGATTTACTGAGTAATACCAATTCTCTGTGAAGCTGCACATTATTTTCAACCTTCCCAACTCCCCCAAACTTGCGGGGAAGTGCCGCAGGCGGTGAGGTTCTTTCTACACATCTTTATACAGAATTGGTGCAACGAGAATAATACGATCGCTATTCTTTGACCTATTATTCTCAACTAATAATATACACATTTTCAACCTTCTGTTGAAGATAAGGAACAAGCTATTTTGGTTAGTTTGGATGATACTAACATTACCCACCTACTTAGAAGTGCCTAAAATTCTAGCTGTTAAACAATTTCCTCCTAGAGAATAATCTCAGCAACCCGGCGGTTCCCACACCCCAAGCACCATTAACCAATAAACCTGTCACTATTCCCGCAAATTTCCAGCCGCCAGCAATGAGTTGACCCTTGAACGGTGCAACTACAAACCAAGCCACTAGCGTCGGAGCAATTGCACCAAAGACTAAAGCTCCTAACCAATAGTTTTTATCATGTCGAAAACGAGGTGCAATTACTACTAAAATCAGTCCCCAAATGCCTCCCCAAAAAGCACTTGACCAAATTTGCGGGATTCCTAATGGTTGTGTTGGTGCAGTTGAAAAAGGAGCGCGAGGTGTAAAATTTACTGCGTGTAGCAGCGCCAACACGCCTTGATGAAATAGCAAAACAGACACAAAGCCTGCAATAAATCCTAAAGCAAATCGAGATAAGGCAGCTTTTTGAGTCATTGCTTATACAAAAAGGTACTTATTTGCAGTTGCAGATGTGGCTTTAATAATTGACATTTCCCATTCCCTATTCTCCATTTTCTCTAGAGCTTGCTTCTGAGAGTTGTCTATGATAGTTTGCTAACTAGTCTAAATTACAGTAACTCAATCAAGCTACCGTATTTTGTTGATTTCTACCGTTGATATAGCCGAAGGAGTGCAGAGTTAAGAGTACTTAAGTACTTTACCAAATATATGACAAGTGGAAAAGCCAATCTTGCCGATTGAGAAGTAGATACTTGATATAAAGCTGAATTTTTCATTCATCCAGAGCATTTCCAAGCAACAAAGCGCCTGCTGCGATGGCTACGCCCACCGCAGGCATCGCACTCAGCAGAAATCCTCAAGTTGAGGATGGAAGCGGCAAATTTAGTTTCCTGAACTTGATAGCGAGGATAGCACCCTACAATGAATATACGTATGCAAACTATTAACAACCGTAAAGTCAAAGGTGGAGGCTAAACGTTGGCACAATTCCAAGCAGAACCTCTGGCTTTATCAGGCTCTCAAAAAAATTGGGTCTTATTCGGTGTCGGACTTGGGGTATTCATGTCTACTCTGGATGTGGGGATCATCAATGTTGCTTTGCCCACATTGGTGCAAGCCTTTAACACCAGTTTTCCTACCACCCAATGGGCTGTATTGAGTTACCAGTTGGTCAGTTCCGGTTTAGTTTTGGGAGCAACCCGCTTGGGGGATATGTGGGGTAAGAAGTCCTTATACCAAGGGGGACTGGTTCTGTTCACTTTCAGTTCGCTACTATGTGGTTTTGCACCTAGTATCGAGTGGTTGATTGGCTTTCGGGCGCTTCAAGGACTAGGTGCTGTGTTTATTTCTGGGCTTGGTTTGGCAATCATCACAGAAGTTTTTCCCTCTTCCGAACGAGGTCGGGCTGTTGGCGTCATCGGTAGTGTCGTGTCACTGGGAATTGCTTTTGGCCCTTCTGCTGGCGGATTGCTCTTAAGTTGGTCAGGCTGGCATAGTATATTCTTCATCAATGTACCCTTGGGGATCATCGCTAGTTTCTTAATAGCTCGTGTAGTACCACCTTCTGCACGCATTGAGGGCAAACAGAAATTTGACTTTTTGGGAGCCATATTGGCTTTATTGACTCTGGGTAGTTTTGGGTTGGGTATGACGCTAGGGCAAAGCCAGGGCTTTGGTAGTACTAATGCATTGGTATTATTAGCGATCGCTACCGTGAGTTTCATTACTTTTTTGGTAGTTGAAGCGATTCTAAAGCAGCCACTACTAGAGCTAAAGCTGTTTCGCAATCTTCAGTTGAGTATGGGTTTGCTAAGTGGCTGGTTAGCATTCATTGTTATTGGCGGTTCGCTACTCATTGTCCCTTTCTTTCTAGAGAGGGTCAAGCAATATCCGACGGTAAAAGTAGGGCTGTTACTAGCCGTATCGCCTGTACTGAGTGGGTTAATTGCCCCACTAGCTGGAATACTTTCAGACCGCTTCGGCGCTCGACTAATCAGTTCAATGGGGTTGGGGTTGATGATTGGCGGCTGTCTGGGGATTAGCACCTTTGACGCTCAAATTACTGAGTTAGGTTATGTATCGCGCTATTTTATTTACGGCATTGGTCTAGGTTTATTCCAATCGCCCAATAACAGCACTGTTATGGGATCAGTACCAAGAGAGCGGCTAGGGATTGCTTCTGGGCTTTTGTCTTTATCACGTACATCAGGTAACACCGTAGGAGTTTCTCTAATTGGGGCAGTATTTGGAGCCTTAATCGCTAGCATGTCTGCGGGTGCAGATGTCTCTGTTGCCCCTCCTGATGCGATCGTTTCAGGGTTCCAAGGAACTTTTCGTTTTGCAGCCCTAATACTGTGTGGGGCAGCAGTTGCATCCGTTTTGAGGATCGGTAGAGGGGAGGCAGGAGGCAGGGGGGCAGGGGAGCAGAGGAGCAGAGGAGCAGGGAAAGAATAATTAATGTCCAGTGCCCAATGCCCAATTATTAATTATTAAGGAGTTAGGTAAATGACAGAAAAATTAGAGGGTAAAGTAGCAATTGTTACTGGGGCTTCAGCGGGAATTGGAGAAGCAACTGCGATCGCCTTGGCTTCAGTTGGAGCAACAGTAGTGCTTGCTGCTAGACGGAGCGATCGCATTCAGGCGTTAGCAGAACGCATTGAAGCTAGTGGTGGCAAGGCATTGCCTATTGTCACTGATGTGACTGATGAAACTCAGGTAAATAACTTGGTGACAAAGGCAAATACAGAATTGGGAAGGGTTGATATCCTTGTAAATAATGCAGGTATTGCCTTATTAGGAACCATTGAAGCTGGAAATAGCTCAGACTGGCGGCGATCGTTTGACCTCAACGTACTAGGACTGCTATATGCTACTCATGCTGTTTTGCCTCTGTTGAAGGCGCAAAAATCAGGGCATATAGTCAATATCTCCTCAGTGGCTGGGCGGACAGCGCGGGCGGGCGTCGGTGTTTATAATGCTACCAAATGGGGTGTTAATGCCCTCTCGGAAGCATTGCGTCAAGAAGTCCATAAAGACAACATCCGCGTCACCATTATCGAACCTGGTTTGGTGGATACGGAAATTGACAGCCAAATTACCGATCCCGTTGCCAAACAACGGATTGAAGAACGACGCAAGTCAATTCAACCTCTGCAAAGCGAAGACGTTGCTGCTGCGATCGTTTATGCCGTTACCCAACCGCCGCGCGTTAATGTCAATGAGATCCTCATCCGACCAACGGGACAAGAACATTAAAGCTAAAGGGCAGGCTTAACGGGCGTGACCTATTTTAGATAGGTAGTGTAAAGTCTTTGAGCAAATTCCAAGTATTTAGGACTTACGCATTGACAAAAAAGATGATCTATGTTTTCTAGAAAATGCCATCACCGCTAAGGTTTGCAAAAATATGCTCACGTACAACTAATGTGAACATATTTCGTTGTACTTCGTACCAATT
>JADEXV010000539.1 GCA_015206945.1 Nostocales cyanobacterium LEGE 12452
CAGAAGTGGAAATCACATTTTTTAGTTGTGAGTTGATTAAATTTGTCCGTTCTTGAGCGCTATACTGACCAGAATCGCTGATCCTAAAAAGCTGTTGTCCATCCAAAATAACTGGAGCTTTAGTTAATGCTTGAGAAACGACAGGAGTGAACCAGAAAACTAAAACAAAAGTTAGTACTGTAATGAGAATATTTAAATATTTTAATGGCAGTCGCAAACGATGAAAATCAAACATAAAGACTCTAACAAAATATTTTTACTTCCGCTAATTAATATTAACTAGATTTCCTCGAAATCAAATTATTTTTGTAATGGTTTCTATTAGCATCGCTTTTCATGGACTAGAGACACTCATTTTGTCAGGTAGAATGGAGACAGGATAATAAGAGTGATCCTCTATAGCAATTCAATGGGTAAACGAAAGAGAAAAAATCACAATCCACCCTTCCCTTGGATGGTAAAAAAAGAAAATCTGTTCATTGCTCCTACTGGTAACGAAATAGTTACAGATGCTGGATGGGAGAAAATTTCATTTGAAGAAGCCAGAAAACTATTTAGTCCCGAAACTTTTCAAGAGTGGTACGAACTGTTCTTAGAAAATATAGATATCTCGGAAATACTTTCAGAATCTAATGTAGATATAGATTTAGATGATGAATCAGCAATAAATAACTTTTTACTTCGGAGCCAATGGACACCAAAACAAGTCAATTTAGTTGTAGCGAAGGCTATCTATAAAAATCATGCCTGGGTAAGAGGATTACTGATTTCTACACCTGATGCTGAAGAACACAACTTTCACAATTATGAAATGGAGGCAATTCGTTTAGGAGTCCAATTGCGAAAATACATCTTTGAGGATATTCCAGTAATTAATGACTGCAAAAATGCTGTCAGATATTTACATGGGAGATACGCCCTCATTGGCTGGCAACCAAGAAATTGTGTGACAGCAGCTCACAACCTAAAAATATCTCAAGCTACTAAGGTTTACAATGAACTTCTCTGGGATGAAGATTGGCTAGATGAAGAAGACGAAATTTATTAGTCAAGAACAAGAAACTCTACAACATTGGAAAATATGCTCCCCATTACTGATAACTGGATACAGCGCTTCCGGCTATTATGCAATATAGTTTTCTTCTTGCCCCTCTCCTATCA
>JADEXV010000394.1 GCA_015206945.1 Nostocales cyanobacterium LEGE 12452
GGTGTAGGGTGTGGGGTGTAGGGTGTGGGGTGTAGGGTGTGGGGTGTAGTAAGACAATATCAGTTCTCTACACCTACCCCCAACACCCTATCCAGACGAGCTTTCAGCTTTTCAAGCGTGTCATTCCATTCAGAGATAATCTCTTTACATCTTTGGACAACGGTTAAGTTTTCTCTAAGTAGGTTTAAGCTGTCTTGTGGCAGAAAATTTAACTTCTTTGTACTTCAACTTGAAGTGCGGAATGTGGGTTTAAATTTAGAATTTCGGCAAGATTATGCTTTATTCTTGTGCATCACCTCCCAGAACACAAAGCGCGATCGCCCCTGGCGTTGGCGGAGCCAGACGCTCCGCTATCGCTTTTCATTACTTTCTGGTTAGTCTGCAAATAATCATGTAGCAAATCACAACCGCGTGCCAATAATTTATCCAGTTCGATGTCTGCTAAATCTCGGAAAATTACTGTGCCATTGCCACTACCCGCAGCCAGAGTCTTGCCGTCATGGCTGAAACTGACGCTGGTTAACTCATCTTTATCGCCTTTCAAAGCAATCAGCAATATCCCTTCTCGATTCCAAATCCTCACCTTATCATCACTGCTAGCTGCCAGATTCTTGCCATCGGGGCTAAAACTGACACTGATAAAACTATCGCCATCGCCCGTGAGATTATCTCGCAAATTACCGTCTCGATTCCAAATCTTTACCGTGCTATCAATACTAACTGACGCAATACTTTGACCATCAGGCGACCAAGCAACCCCATTTACCCGGCGGCTGTGACCAGTTAAGGTGTATAGTAATTTACCCTCTAAACTCCAGATTTTCACGGTTTTATCATCACTGGCAGAGGCTAGTAACTTGCCATCTGGGCTAAAGCTTACCCAATTCACCGCTTCTTGATGTCCTTGCAAGGTGTTAAGTAGTTTACCGTTGCTACTCCAAAGTTTTACTGTTTTATCTTTACTAGCCGAAGCAATTACTTGACCATCGGGCGACCAAGCTACACTCAAGACTGTATCATTATGACTCTGTAAGGTGTTGAGCGGTTGACCGTCACCACTCCAAAGTTTTACTGTTTTATCTTTACTAGCCGAGGCAATTACTTGACCATTGGGCGACCAATCTACACCCCAAACTTGACCCTGATGCCCCGTTAATATACGGAGTAGCTTGCCATCACGACTGAAAAGTTTTACAGTTTTGTCTCGACTTGCTGCTGCCAAGGTACGATCGTCTGGGCTAAAACTGATGCTAGTTACCCAGTCATCATTATCAGCTTTCGGCTTTCGCAGTAACACATTGTCCCAATGCCAAAGTTTAATAGTTTTGTCCCGACTGGCGGAAGCAAGGGTGCGACCATCTGGGCTGAAGCTGACACTGTTAACCCAATTATTATGTCCCTTCAGGGTTCCCAGCAGCACACCTTCAGAACTCCAAAGTTTGATTGTCTCATCAGTACTTGCGGAAGCGATAAGCCCATAGGGCATGGCTTCTCTACGAGACGCTCCGCGAACGCTTACCGTATTTCCATCGCGGCTAAAACTGACGCTGGTAACTCCAGCACTATGACCTGATAAAGTTCGCAGTAGCTTCCCCTCCAGATTCCACAGTTTGATTGTCTGGTCTAAACTACCAGAAGCAATTGTTTTCCCATCGGGCGACCAAGCCACACTTTTGATTGCATCCTCATGTCCCTGCAAGGTTTTGAGCAGTTTACCATCACGACTCCACAGTTTCGCCGTTTTGTCAGCACTCCCAGAAGCTAAGGTTTGACCATCATTTGACCAAGCGACACTCAAGACTGCACCATCATGTCCTTGTAAGGTTTTGAGCAGCTTACCATCGCGACTCCACAGTTTCACTGTCTTGTCTGTACTCGCTGAAGCAATCAGCTGACCATCTGGGCTGAAACTAACACTATTCACCACACCTTGGTGTCCTAATAAGGTAGCAAGCAGTTGACCCTCTCGGCTCCAAAGTTTTATCGTCTTGTCTTGGCTGGCGGAAGCAACGATTTGGCTATCTGGGCTGAAACTGACACTATTAACTACATCCTCATGCCCCGACAAGGTTTTAACTAAGCTACCATCGGGAAGCCAGAGTTTGATTGTAGTATCCGCACTAGCTGAGGCAATTAAAGAGCGGTCGGGGCTGAATGTAGCACTATTTACCCCAGATATATGCCCGTCCAAGCGGTTATACTCTTTTACCCCTGAAACTGCTTGATAAAGCGCCGTCTGTACTTGCTCTCTTGTATAGGAATCTACCCAGACTGCTTGTTGTAATTTTCTCCCTGCCTTTAAAGCTTCTTTTAAAGCATCAATACCTTTTTGCGAGGCAAAGAGGGCTTCACTGGATGCACTGAGGGTTTTAATTTCGCTATCTACCGCTGTCACAATGGAAACACTTAATCCCAAGATGGCGAGAACGGAAGCAGTTAAGGCAATTTTCAGCGAACGATTTAATTGAGCTTCGCTAAGTCTTTGTTTCTTTTGACTTTCTGCAAGTTTAGCTGTTAACTCTTTTTCTTTAAGTTCAGCTCGTAATTGCTCAATTTCTAACTGACTTAATTCTTCCCGCTTGTGTAACTCTCGCAATTCTGTTAATAAGTCTACTCCCTGTTGAGGATGAGGAGCTACCAATTTGGAACGCTGCTGATTTTGACTAAGTTCGCTCTTCAGTCGCTCAATTTCAGCTTTACTTTGTTCTACTTTGTAGCGCAACTGATTTAGTTGTACCTGTAAGCTCGATTCTTGTTGTTGTAGGTAGCGAATCAAGTCTACTAAATAATCGTGAATCAGTTGATAGCGTTCTGGTACATCAGGAAAGAGAACCACTAAACCGGAGCTAACTAAAATTTCTAATACTAACTCTAATTTTTCAGCATCTTCTAATTCTGCTAGCTGCGCCGCTAACTCTGCACGAGTTTTAAAAGGTCGGTTGTTGCTTTCATCTGTTAATAAGTATAAGACAAGTAACGCGGCTCGTTCATTTTCTGGGCCACAATCTTTAATCAATTCCTTAATATATCGTTCGATCAGTTTATTCGGTCTATATGGTTGATATTCTTCTAGTGTAGTAATGCGCTCATCTTGGATTTGTGCGCCCACGACTTGTAATTCAATGGGGCGGACTTCTCCAAATTCTGTAGATAAATCTTCGATTAAAGCATCAATTAAAGCGGGTTCTAAATTAAACTGCGATCGCTCCGTTAATTTTTGGATAATTGCTTTCGCATATTCTGGCGAAAAATTATTTAACTGGTAACGAATATGCTTGTCAAGAATATTATTATTAATCGCTTCCAATGCCGAAAGATGTTTAAAGTCTAATAACCGATGTAAATAATCTTCTCGCAAAGAAAGGATAACTTTGACAAAGGGTATATTGAGGCAGTCACTAATAAATTTATCAAACTCTTGTTTTTGATTGCGATCGCTATAACCAAAGAAAAATTCTTCAAACTGGTCAAAAATTAAAACTGTGATTAAATGGCGATCGGCATTTTCTTGGAGTTGTTGTAAAATGCTACCGATGGTGAACGGTGTGTCAGAGTAAGGTAAAGCCTCCGATTCAATGGCTGCTTCTGAGTTAATATCAGCGTAAATTGCCAGAGATGCATCACTAGACATCGCCTCACTTAAAGATTTCTCTAATTCCCGTGCCCAATCGGTATAAACTTGCAGTACCACAGGCACGGCTATTTGATCGCCAATGGCTCGATTTTGCAGCGCTGGAACTAAACCCGCCGTGACGGTAGAACTCTTACCCACCCCCGATTGACCGTGAATCACCGTCAACTTTTGATCGGCGCGGCTAATTCTGCCAATTAAGTTATTAATATCACGCTCTCGACCAGAAGCTGCAATTTCTAAAGCAACGCTACTACTCCCAAAAGGTGACATCAATGCTGGGTTTGTCGCCTGTCTTTGAGGTTGCAAGCGCCCTGCACCAATAAAAGCCCGGAAACCGTACTGCTGCTCAACAGAACGCCGTTTCTGTCGAATGTAATAGGCTTCTAAATATCGTCCTTCTTCAAAGTAGAGCGATCGCAGTCTCCGCAATAAGCGAATATAACGATGGGCATCGTATTGATGGGCACTACTTTCTAAGGCTGCTGGCAATTCTTTTGCCGCCTTATCTAAGTATTCACCAGCAACTTCTAGCTCGCCGACATTTCGCTGTGCTTTCGCCAAAACTAAATAGTAAATTTGCGCCAATAATAATGGAAAGAAGCAGTTATAAGGATCGTTGTGCTTTTGTGCCTCACCTAATTTCAGCAGTGATACGTGTGCTAAGATACTCGCCTGTACCCACCGCGACTGCTGCACAGCCACTTGCGCCAGAAAACCGTAGTCACAAGCTAATTGGATTTGACTACCGTAAGTTTGATGTAACTCCAGAGATTTTTGAGCAACTGTCTGCAATTCTTCCCACTCTTGCAGATATTGTAAAACCTCAGCAAGTTGATTAATAAATCCAGCAACTATATCTAAACGCCCAGCCACCTGCAAAATATTCAAGCATTGCTGAAAATAAGATTTAGCGGTGTACCAATGACGGCGGTTTTCTATTTGATTTTGCTCTGCAAAACGGCAATAACACAACCCAATATAAAACAGCAAAATTCCCTGTCGCAGCAGCAGAGGAGATGGAGGAGATGGAGGAAATGAGGAAGAAAAGACTTCTTTAT
>JADEXV010000395.1 GCA_015206945.1 Nostocales cyanobacterium LEGE 12452
TGGTTGGTCTGGTTATAGGTCTCAAAAACCTCCGGGAATTACTACTTTGAGTCGCGGGCTTGAGCAGTTTGAATCCACATTTTTTGGCTGGAAACTCGCTCTGGGTCAACTTGTGTGTACACCGTAGCCATTAAGGTAGGGAAACTCATAGAAAAAGCTGTATCCACTTAGGGGTTCTATGACTCCGTATAAGTAAAAATTTTCGCGTTGCCATTGGCTCAAACCCACAGGTTTAACTCCTCTAGCTGTAATTAAACGTCCTGCAATTGTTTTTAATCCTAAACGTGTTTCATCTTGGCACAAGTACCGTAATCGTTTCCCCGATCCAAATTCCTCCTGCAAGAATTTGAATGCTAGAGGCAGTTTTTTTTAAAGTGAGATAGACTTTCTGGATGTTGTTTGGTGCTTTGAGGACGAGGCACTTTTAATTTCGCACCCAAACGGCTGCGAACCACTTCATAGACTGTTTTATAGGCAAGTGAAAGCCCTAATTCGCTTTTAAGCCATTGTTGAATTTGACCATAGCTTTGAAACCCAGATGGTTCCTGCAACCGCCTTTCCAAGCGTTCTAAGTCTGAACCACTGATACTCGGTGCTTTGCCGGGTGCATGTTTGACTTCCAGCAAGCCCCTTTTCCCTTCATCCTTATACTTTCTCACCCAACGAGTTATGGTTGCTTCATCACGCCCTAAACGTTCTGCCAACGTAGTTTACCGCCGTAGGCATCGCCTGCTGCTGACTTGACCACTCTTAAGCCAATAAAGCATTTGTAATCTTTCTTTGCTGCTTGCTGTTGTGGCATGTTTGAGAGCTTTCTCTAATTCTTTTTGGCTTTCTGATATCTCGACTTGGAATGGACGACTCATCACAAAATTACTCAATGCACTCATCTATCAGTTTGACGCAGTTTGGCGCATCTTCATACAGAATTGGTATTAGATTTAATGAGGTTAATTAAAAATGACATCCGCATAGTTATGCCCCCTTGAAGATTCTGAAGGTAGGACATAAGGAGAACGCGCAATGGTCAATGAGGAGCATTATGCTCGGCTGAAGGAAAGTGTACAAGGTTGGAATGAGTGGAGACTAAAAAATCAAGGTATAATTCCTGACCTCAGCAAGGCTAACCTCAACGGTGCTGACCTCAACGATGTTGACCTCAGCAAGGCTAACCTCAACGGTGCTGACCTCAACGATGTTGACCTCAGCAAGGCTAATCTCCACGGGGCTGACCTCAACGGTGCTGACCTCAACGGTGCTAACCTCAACGGTGCTAACCTCAGCGGTGTTGACTTCAGTGGTATTCACTTCAGTGGGGCTAACCTCAGTGGTGCTGACTTCAGCCAACATGACCTCAGAGGTGCTAACTTCAGCGGGACTAACCTCATCGGTGCTACCCTCTACGAGGCTGACCTTACCCATGCTAACCTCAGCGAGGCCCTCAGCGAGGCTACCCTCTACGGGGCTGACCTTACCCATGCTAACCTCAGCAAGGCTACCCTCAGTGGATCTGATCTCAGTGATGCTAACCTGAGTGAGGCTAACCTCAGTGAGGCTGACCTTAGTAAAGCTTTTCTCGTAAATGCCAACCTTAATAATGCTAACCTCAGCAGAGCAAACCTCAGTGAAGCTTTTTTAACTAATGTTGATATTAGTGGAGCTAATTTCAATGATATTGATGTCGAAGAAGCTGACAAATATGGTTTAGAAATCGGTAGGACAAACCTTATTGGAGCTAACATTAGTAATGTTTTTCTCTTGAATGCCAATATCAAATATGCAAACCTCAGTGGTCTTGACTTAAGTTCGGCAGACCTTACAGGGGCTGACCTAAATTATAGCGACTTCAGCAGAACTAACCTCACGAGAGCTAACTTAAGTAGAACGCAAGCATTAAAAACAGATTTTACAAATGCAAAGTTTACAGGTGCATGTTTAGAAGACTGGAATATTAATTCTGCTACAAAGCTAAATGACATTGATTGCCAGTATGTTTACTTGAAAAGTAACAAACAAGAACGCCGTCCTAGTAGTGGAGAGTTTGCACCGGGGACGTTTAGTAAGCTATTCCAAAAAGCTTTAGAAACAGTTGACTTAATTTTTGCAGATGGCATTGACTGGAAAGCTTTTCTTCTCTCCTTCCAAGAACTACAGGCTGAATATGGTGAAGAAAACTTATCAGTCCAAGCCATTGAAAATAAAAGCGGTGGGGCGTTTGTAATTCGGCTGGAAGTTCCACCAGAAGCCAATAAAGCAGATATTGAAAGTCAGGTTAAAGCATTATATGAAATCCAACTAAAAGCACTGGAAGTAAGGTATCATGCTGAACTACAAGCTAAGGATGAACAGATAATAACTCATCGTCAGCATAATGCTAGTTTGGAAAACATCATTAATATACTAGGAAATAGACCTATTCAAAATATCATTACTGTTACAGCTAACGCGGAGAATAATTCAGTGTCAGAAAACTTCAACAATAACTTCAATCAACCTAATATCGCTAACTTTGCAAATAAAAATCAGGATGATGCACGTCAACAAGCTAATCAAAATATCTACCAGTCACAGCAAAATCAGAATTTGGATGGAACAAAAGAGGAAATACAGCAACTTCTCAATCAACTAGCTCAAACTAATCCAACAACAGACGTAGTTACAGAAGCGATTCATCAAAAAATAAAAACCGATCCAACTTTTAAAGCTAGGCTGCTAGGAAAATCTTCTCTATCTTTTGGCGGGACAAATATATTGCAATCAACTAAAATCCCTATTAGGGATTGAAACCGGTCTGGCTAGTAATTGCCTTGTCCCACTTCTCATTGCAATCAACTAAAATCCCTATTAGGGATTGAAACACAACAGGTTTACCATCTAACCAGTCAATAATCTATTGCAATCAACCAAAATCCCTATTAGGGATTGAAACTGAGTATTTTTTACCTATTGAAGTAGATACAGAATATATTGCAATCAACCAAAATCCCTATTAGGGATTGAAACAAAAAAGGCGTAATTAGCCGAACCATGAAATGAAATTGCAATCAACCAAAATCCCTATTAGGGATTGAAACACAATCTACTATAGGACTCCGATTTGATTTTTGAAAAAATACTGAGACTGAAAAGCCTGTTTTATCAGGGTTTGATCTGAAATCTTGTTCAGGAATCAGATAGGAGTCCTATATCGAAGTCACTGGATTAAAAACATTGCAATCAACCAAAATCCCTATTAGGGATTGAAACCAACTTTGGCAAGATATAAAGCAGTAGTGGACCATTGCAATCAACCAAAATCCCTATTATGAAACACGTAGGAGTTCGGCGTAACTATCAAGGGGCCGCCCACATTGCAATTAACCCAAATCCCTATTAGGGATAATGTGCGTCAACTTCAAGCTTTTGGTTAGTGTCTAGCTCTAAACCATTAATAGCCACAGGTGACAGCATAGCCAAACTCGCAGCCGCTCCTAACACCTGTTCGTCAGTCACTTCTAAATATCTCTGCAACTGCTCTAAGTTCCGATGCCCTGATATCTCCTGGATAACTCTTGAAGGAATGCCAGCATTCGACATTAGACTTAATGCGCTACGACGAAAACTATGGCTCGATACGCCAATTATCCCAACTTGTTTACAAGCACCTCTCAAAATCCTAGCGGCTGAGTCTTCGCTGATGTGTCCATCACTGCGACCGGGGAACAAATAAATCTCTCCGGACAGGGGTAGTATTCAGTGAGCAACCGCCGTAAGTCTTCAATCACTGGGATTGACCTAGTAGCCAGCTTCCCCTTCGTGTTTGCTTTCCGAATCACCAGCCGGGGTCTGACATTGCCCTTGGGGGTGTAGATGTCTTGGGTGAACAGGGTACAGCATTCACGGATTCTACAGGCACTAAACAGGCAGACACCGAACAAAGCCCGATCGCGGTTATTGTCCAAGCCATGACTGAAGATTAGCTGTATCTCTTGCTGGGTGAGAACTTTGGCGCGTCCATGCCGATTGATTTTCATCGTCAGACTGTTGACCCTGTGATCCACAGTCTACAACGATTTGACACCGATTAACCGGAATTGTTCGCTCTTGCTACACCATTAGCGCCCTCCACAGTAAGCGCGAGAATCTTAGTTATAAGAAGGTGATTTCTTATAAGCAAGATTCTAATAAATGAAGAGCAGCGCGTCGCTATAATTATCTTTCCCCCGAATCTTGATACCCTTGTGCTGCTAGTCTTAAAAAATATACTGCTGTTTTTCTTTATATTACGAGTAGCTAGCGAGGATCAAATTTTAAATATGGCTTTTGAGCAAATCGAAGCATTTTTAAAGAAAATGCAGTCTGAACCTGAACTTAAAAACGAGGTGCTTGCAGCACCAACCGCAGATGATGTTGCGCGAATAGCACTAAAGCTTGGTTTTGAATTTTCAGGTGATGAATTATTGAGAATGTCAGGTAAGAAAGTTGGCAGCATTACTGTTAGAAAAACTGATCTTCCTGGAGAGTACAACTAGGGGTCACGCGAGAATTTTTGAAGAAGGCAGAAGGCAGAGGGCAGAGGGCAGAAGGAACAATCGAATGGGGATTCAGATCCCAATCAATTGTCGGCGCTGTGTAGACGGCGGGGCTTTAAACCCTTGTTCCCTTTGGTCACGGGCAGAGGGCTGGAAGCAGTATTCCCTTCTGCCTTCTCC
>JADEXV010000027.1 GCA_015206945.1 Nostocales cyanobacterium LEGE 12452
CAATAACAAACTCAAGCTAATTAAGCGTTCAGCTTATGGGTTCAGAAACTTTAATAATTTTAGAGTAAGATGCTTATTGAATTGGCATTTTAATTATTAGTTTAGCATAACAAGTACTGAAGAGCCATCATTAATTAAATTGTTAAAAGTATGTCTTTCAATATAGTCATATATGAATATCCTTTACTGCTCTAATCTCAGCAATTAGATAGGTGGAAATAGAATTGTTTTAATGTTTTAATTTGATTAAATAACTTGCAATCAAACCTCAGCCTATTATCAAAACATCACTCAGGAATTTTTGCAAGTTAATAACTATTACCTAAGTAGCAATCTCAAACAATGGACAATACGTTAGTTGATAAAACCTTCCGTGACAGCAATGGTAAAATTGTTTTGGCTGAAATGCCAAACCCACCACTGATTCTTTGGATAGTAACTAGTTTACTAACCCTAGTTTTTACAACTGGCAAAATCAATACAGTATTAGACTTGGTGGCATATGGCTCCTTGTTTACTTGGGCATGGATGGAACTATTTCAAGGCGTTAATTATTTTCGCAGAGCGCTAGGTCTTGCCGTATTGATTGCTATGATCGTATATAAAATTCAGTAAAAATAAATAATTAAGTAATAAATAATACTAATTAAAGAGGAGTTCCTAAACTCCCTTTTTTTTGTCTAAAGTTCCAAATGTGAATCAAGTCATACTGAAATTATGATTTTATTCCACTGTGTTTTCTGATTTAGTATCTTAAACTCCGAGCAATACAGCAAATCAATTAAATCGTGCAACAAACAAAGGTTACTGTAAAGTTAATAAGTAAGAGGATGTCTGAAAAGTTTTTTTGTATACATCTAACCCTTGGAGATCCCCCTAAATCCCCCTTAAAAAGGGGGACTTTAAGACTCTTATTCCCCCTTTTTTAAGGGGGGTTAGGGGGGATCAAGAAATATTTGATACTTTTCAGACATCCTCTCAGACGTTCATGAGTAGCTAATTTTTTAAACACCATTTTCTTTAAACCATGCCAAGAGGCGTTTCCAACCATCCTGAGCTTCTTTCTCACGGTAGGAGGGGCGATAATCGGCAAAAAACGCGTGGGGTGCATTGGGATAAACGAAAATTTCAGATTTGCTGCTACTGGACTGTAAGCGATCGCGCATCTGCTCTACTGTATCAAGAGGAATACCTGTATCTTTCCCACCATAAAGTCCGAGAATCGGGACTGTCAGTTTTGATGCAACATCAACGGGATACTGGGGCTGAAGTTCGTTAGCATCGCCCACAAGTCGCCCATACCAAGCCACACCTGCCTTCGCCTGGGGATTATGTGCAGCATATAACCAGGTAATACGACCGCCCCAACAGAAGCCTGTAATTCCCAATTTCTCGCCATTACCCTTAGCTGACTTCTTTGCCCACTCTACTGTGGAATCAAGATCGGATAACACCTGGGCATCTGGTACTTTGGCGACAATTGGACGAATTTCGTCTATATTGCTTAACTTCGAGACATCGCCTTGACGCACAAATAATTCTGGTGCGATCGCTAAATATCCCAACCGAGCAAAGCGACGAGTGATATCCTGGATATGCTCGTGTACGCCAAAAATTTCCTGAAGTACCAGAACAATTGGGAAGTTTTCACCAGTCGCTGGTGCTGCTCTATAGACAGGAATTTCGCCATCTTTGACAGGAATTTTCACTGCACCAGCTACTAACCCTTTGGCATCAGTAGTGATGACTCCGGCAGAAATGGGTTGTACTGCAAGGGCAAAACCTGTCGCCACCGTAGCTGTTACAATAAATTTGCGGCGCGTTATTTCTTTCATCATCTCTACGTTAAATTACTAAGTTCCCTTATATTTAGGTTACTGTATGGTCAAATGCGCGGAGGGGTAGGTGTACAAATTTCACACCCGAAAAAAAGTACTTCTATCTCAACACCAGCAAGCATTTCACCCCATTAATTGTCCGAATTCATCCGCGCAATCTCTGAAATGCTTACAATAATTCAGTTTCAGCCTTCAACCTTTCCCGATACTCTTCCCAAAGAAATTCTCTAATGCTATGATTGCTCTAGAATCGCGCAACCGCACCTTGAAAACTAAATATAGCTTCGCTTTCAGGCTCCCGCTATTGCAATTCATCAAAATCCCTATTAGGGATTGAAACTTAAATATTATGATATTTGGGGCAACTATTCATAAATTGCAATTCATCAAAATCCCTATTAGGGATTGAAACATCCCCTGCGACGGCAACGATCGGCTTACGCCTGAAATTGCAATTCATCAAAATCCCTATTAGGGATTGAAACTTTGCATCCTGCATTAGTTACCCCAGGACTAGCGCTATTGCAATTCATCAAAATCCCTATTAGGGATTGAAACGTCTGTAACGCCAACTTAGAATCGAACCATGACTTATTGCAATTCATCAAAATCCCTATTAGGGATTGAAACAATTCTAGAGCAGATGCTACAAAGAAAGCCTCTGACCTTGCATTGCAATTCATCAAAATCCCTATTAGGGATTGAAACAATTCTAGAACTACGATTGAAGCCAAGAAACAGGCAAATTGCAATTCATCAAAATCCCTATTAGGGATTGAAACAGCAAATCGAGTATAACCACTCACATTTTAACACAGTACCATTGCAATTCATCAAAATCCCTATTAGGGATTGAAACAAATCAATGGGCACATGAGGTCGGATTAATACAAATTGCAATTCATCAAAATCCCTATTAGGGATTGAAACCTTGTGGATTGGTTATTGACCGCGACTGGAACAGCGCATTGAATTGCAATTCATCAAAATCCCTATTAGGGATTGAAACTATTCGTGCCCTCTTCAAAAGGAAAACAGTCGGGAGAATTGCAATTCATCAAAATCCCTATTAGGGATTGAAACGTAACCGGTGGCTGCTTCGTAAGCTGTATACCCCGATTGCAATTCATCAAAATCCCTATTAGGGATTGAAACTGGGCTATGGCGAGAAATGTTCCGAATTATCAAGAAATTGCAATTCATCAAAATCCCTATTAGGGATTGAAACACGACTCCAAATCCTTTTTCTATCTTTCCCTCTAATTGCAATTCATCAAAATCCCTATTAGGGATTGAAACTAATGGTCATAAAATAAGGATGTTCCCAATCATATTGCAATTCATCAAAATCCCTATTAGGGATTGAAACCAGCTTCACTTGGCCCGTCCTGATTCCACCAGCTATTGCAATTCATCAAAATCCCTATTAGGGATTGAAACTCTTGCTGCAATAGTTTTACTTTGCATATCTTGAGATTGCAATTCATCAAAATCCCTATTAGGGATTGAAACAAACGGAGTAGTTAATGGTAAGCCTGACGTAGAAGGATTGCAATTCATCAAAATCCCTATTAGGGATTGAAACATATCGGATTCCCCAAGTTCTACAAGGAAAGAACCATTGCAATTCATCAAAATCCCTATTAGGGATTGAAACAGATTACGAGGAACCCTTTCAAGAAACTTTTGAATCATTGCAATTCATCAAAATCCCTATTAGGGATTGAAACAGCGGTGTGAACAAAGAAGCCCAAAGCTGGCGGCAGAATTGCAATTCATCAAAATCCCTATTAGGGATTAAAACATTTTACCGCCTACCTGCTTTCCAATCTTCTCCACCGGATAACTGAGTTAAATTTTCAGCCAAAACTGCGGATAACTCCTTAGCTGAATAGGAATAAGTTAGCGCCAAAAACTTCAATGCAGTCTGAATAATTTGGTTCCTATCCACTCTTTCGGATAATTGGAATTGATTATATACTCCATTCATTACTTCATCACTGGCATCAGCGATCGCATCTTCAATCACTTCCTCTTCTATTAAACTCTCCCACTCACCTAAATTAATATAGTAAGACTTTTTATTATCTTTGATATTAAGACTTTTAATTTCTCGGATTGAATTACGAATAGAGTTTGCCCATGAACCAGTTAATCTTTGTTCTACTTGGTTCTTAATCAAATGAATTAGCAGAATCCTTAAATAAGCTTGGATATTCCGCAGAATAGCTTGTTTACTCATGCCTTCTAATTCGTCTACAATTCCTAAGGCATCTGCATAACGTCCTTCCAAAATACTCTTTTTGAGGTCTATTAGTTCCTGTGTCATTTTTTCACCGCCTACCTGCTTAAATACTATATAAAAACAACCTATACTTTATTAATAGCAGAATCTCTTAGCTGCCATTAATAAAGTAGTATTGTTCATTTATTCGCCTGTATCACTTGCAAACTCCCACCTGTATATAAAGTAGACTTACTCACTTCAAAGCCAGTCTTAGCTAACAACTCAGCTAAATCAGTTTTCAGCAATTCCCAAGCTGTTTCCGTCTCAAACAACAACAAAAATACCGATATCCCAGGCCAAAAGATCGGATTTGTTGGAGCGTGAAAATCCACCAACGTAAACACTCCTCCTGGCTTTAGCACCCGATAAACTTCATTAATAATTTTTCGTAATTGCTGAGGCTGCATCTCGTGTAATGCAACGCTGATATGCACCACATCAAACAAATTATCCGCAAATGGCATCTCTTCAGCAAAAGCTTCTATGTATGAAGCTTCCGGGACATTTAGCCGCGCCCGTTGCAAAGACTTAGGTGAAGCGTCTATTCCTGTTACATTTTGTGAAGTTTTTACTAAAAACTCCGTCGTTTGGCCACTACCACAACATAAATCTAAAACCTGAGAATCTGAGTGAATTGTTAAGCCTTGCAAAGCAAGTTGCCGAAAACGCGCTTCACCACCTACACTTAAGGCTGCTAAACGAGAGATACCATCATATAACCACTGATAACGGTAACTCCAATCTCTTAAAATTGTTGCCATTGCATATTTCCTTGCTATTAAGCTTTATATTTAATAAAGATATATTGTTAACATTAGTAAAAAACCTGAAAAGATTGGGGGAAAGTAACTGCTATGGGTCGTGTAGGCGTCTTATTACTCAATCTCGGTGGCCCTGATAAGCTAGAGGATGTCGGGCCGTTTTTGTACAATCTATTTTCCGATCCGGAAATTATTCGCCTACCATTTCGCTGGTTGCAAAAGCCCCTAGCCTGGTTTATTGCCACGCGGCGAACCAGAACATCTCAAGAAAATTATAAGCAAATTGGTGGTGGTTCTCCATTGCGGCGGATTACAGAAGCCCAAGGGGAAGCTCTAAAAGAACAGTTAGGTTCTTTGGGGCAAGAAGTTAATATTTACGTAGGAATGCGTTATTGGCATCCTTATACAGAAGAGGCGATCGCACAAATTACCCAAGATCGGGTAGAACACCTGGTAATATTACCACTATATCCCCAGTTTTCTATCAGCACCAGTGGTTCCAGCTTCCGGCTTTTAGACAAGCTTTGGCAAGAAGATCCAAAACTTCAACCGATTGATTACACCGTCATTCCTTCTTGGTATAAACAACCAGGCTACCTTCAAGCAATGGCGCAACTGATAGCCCAGGAACTTGAGCAATTCCCTAACCCGGATGAGGTTCATATATTCTTCAGCGCTCATGGCGTTCCAAAAAGCTACGTTGAAGAAGCAGGCGACCCTTACCAGATGGAAATTGAAGAATGTACTGCGTTGATTATGCAGACTCTCAATCGACCCAATGCCCACACCTTAGCTTACCAAAGTCGTGTCGGCCCAGTAGAATGGCTCCAACCCTATACTGAAGATGCCCTCAAAGAACTAGGCGCACAAGGCGTGAAAGATTTGGTTGTCGTGCCAATTAGTTTTGTCTCAGAGCATATCGAGACACTACAAGAAATTGATATTGAGTATCGAGAAGTAGCCGAAGAATCAGGAATTCACAACTTCCGCCGCGTACCGGCTCCCAATACCCATCCAGTATTTATTAATGCACTAGCTGAATTAGTGATTGATGCACTGAAAAACCCCAGCTTCAAGCTTTCGCAAGCTGCCCAAATGAAAAAAATGGTAAAAATGTACCCCCAAGAGCGTTGGGAATGGGGTTTGACAACAAGTGCTGAAGTATGGAATGGTCGGATTGCGATGCTGGGCTTTATTGCCTTAATCGTAGAGCTGATTACCGGTCACGGCTTCTTGCACATGATTGGGCTTTTGCAATAAATGAAAAGAGTTAGGAGTTGGGAGTTAGGAGTTAGGAGTTAGGAGTTAGAAGTTTTAAATTTTTCTCGCTAACTTTTCACTTTTAACTTCTATCTTCATTCCTAACTTTTCTGCCGATACCAGTTATACCACTGCTTCGCACTACGAACTGCGAACCAAAGCAGTATTAAAGCAATTACTCCTCCTTGCCAAGGAGCATCAAAGGCAAATAGTACTAGAGCAATGCACAAAGTATCTTGAAGAAAGACTGCCCACAGCGGTAAGCCACGTAACCGATAGAACCAACCAATTTGGACGAGCTGGAGTACTAAAGCTAATAAACCTCCAATTACGGCAATCAGCCAGTTTGGGGTTGCTGTTGCTGTAGCTACTCCTAACCCCATAATTGCCCCTACAAGGGGAGACATGAATAACTGAACCACTTGGAGCAATCTTTGCCCCCAGAGCTTTTTTGAGGCTAATAATTCAATTAATGACCAACTGGTGAGACAACATAATAATATTGGTGGAGAAATGTGAGATAAAATTGGGACTTGTGACCACAAGTTACTACCCTGCAATAAGCCAATAATTAGCAAAGGTATGCCTATTCTCATTCCTGCTGCCGCAGAGGCAGAAAGCGTGGCTAGGATTTCAATCATCAAAGCACTCGTAATATTAATAAATAAGCAAGTATTTGTTATGTATACTACCCAGTGCTGGCTATAATTCGAGCATCAAACAGATTGCAATATTAAATGTTGTTAGGATCTTTATACAGCAGAATTCAGGAGTCAAAATGGACTTCTGCATAGAGAAAGGGAATTATAACTAATAAAATTCAGGCGTTGCTGAATCAAGGGATGATTCTTGTAGTATGGGCGATACGAGCGCCCTGAAATACAAGGGACGGGCAAGATGCCCATCCCACAAAACTAGCAAAATCATCCCGCAACTATGCAACACCTTTTTTAAGGATATCTGGTATTTTTTGGGTGATAGGCTTGTAGTAAGCGCTTAAACGCTTACTACAAGGAAATTAATCCTAAATACCTAATCGTTGGTAAACTTCTTCTAAATGCCGCAAATGTTGCTGGGGGTCGAAACAAACCTCTAGTTCTGCCGAAGACAACTTTTGGGTAACACGCGGGTCTTTGCTAATCAAGTCTTGGAAGTCTCCTTCTGGCTGATTCCAAGCGGCGTGAGCGCTTTCTTGAACGATCGCATAAGCCTCTTCTCGGCTGCTTCCCTTGTCTATTAAAGCCAGTAACACTTTTTGGCTGAACACAACGCCGCCATAACAGTTGAGATTCCGTTTCATGTTCTCAGGATAGACCAACAGGTTTTTGACCAAATCGGTTATTTCTGACAACATAAAATGCGTCAAAGTACAAGCATCTGGCAAAATTACCCGTTCTACAGAACTGTGAGAAATGTCTCGCTCATGCCATAAAGCAACGTTTTCTAAAGCTGCACCGGCATGACTCCTGACGAGTCGTGCCATTCCCGTCAGTCGTTCCGAACGGATGGGGTTGCGCTTGTGTGGCATGGCTGAGGAGCCTTTTTGACCTTTGGCGAAGAATTCTTCAACTTCCAAAACGTCTGTTTTTTGGAGATTACGAATTTCTACAGCAAAGCGATCGATGGTTGCGGCTACCAAAGCTAATTGTTGCACGTAGTCGGCGTGGCGATCGCGGGAAATAACTTGGGTTGAGGTCGTATCGGGTTCGAGTCCGAGTTTTTGACAAGCGATCGCTTCTACACGCGGTTCAATATTGGCATAAGTTCCCACTGCACCGGAAATCTTACCGACAGCGATCGTTTTGCGGAGTATTCTTAGGCGTTCTTGGTGTCGCAACACTTCTGCTAACCAACCAGCTAGTTTAAAACCAAAAGTAATCGGTTCAGCATGAATACCGTGCGATCGGCCAGCCATCACTGTATGACGATGTTCCCGTGCTTTTTGACGAATTACCTGAATCAAATCTTCCAAACGTTGCAATAATATATCCAGGCTGGCAACTAATTGCAGTGCTAAAGCTGTATCCAAAACATCCGAACTAGTTAAACCCAGGTGAATGTAGCGTCCGGCATCACCAACATATTCATTGACGTTTGTCAAAAAAGCAATGACATCGTGGCGGACTACAGCCTCAATTTCTAGCACCCGCTTTGGATCAAAATCTGCCTTGGCCTTAATTTCCTCAACCGCCTCAGACGGAATGTAACCAAGTTCAGCTTGAGCCTCACAAACAGCAATTTCCACTTGCAGCCAAGTTTTTAGTTTATAGGTTTCACTCCACAGATTAGCCATTTCGGGCAAAGTATAACGCTCAATCACAGTTCGGCACAGAATACAACCGTCATATTTTACAGTCTAATTAATGTACATCGCTTTTTAACGATACTTTTTGCTCAGGGACGGAACTAGTTTTTGAATCTGTTGTGATGATACTAATCCTGCCATCAGCCTCCATATATGCCAACTTCACATCAGCCAAAAATTCCACACCTTGCTGACGTAACTTGCTCATCAACTCATCATCTGTAATTAACTCTCGTTGCAAATGGCGTTCAATCATCCGACCGTTTTTTACCAGTAGCAACGGTGGCGGATTCAGGAAACGTTGGAATTGGGGAAGTTTGTAGCCTAACCAGTTCAGCAAGTAACTCCAAAAAATCACTGTTCCAACCAGAATAGCGCCTTCAGTAATTGATGTGTAATTACTTGCCATAGCATTTTGAGCAGCTTCCGCAAATAGCACAACTACGAGTAAATCAGTAATTCCTAGTGTTCCTAGTTGTCGGCTAGGAAGTAGGCGTAGCACTGAGAATAGCGCTAAATAGACTAGCGATCCGCGGATAATCAACTCAAAGATGCTGATGCTAGGAATAAAAATTGCTTGCCAATTGATAAAAAACCATTTTTCCATTAGCACTGATTTTCTTCCTTGTTCAATGGACTCTGGAAAAAATCCAGTATAAAAAGGAGTCAGAATTTAGAATTGCTGAATACTTTACTCATAAACTATGGCAAGAATAACTAATTACTTGGGCTGGATATTAGATACTTCAATATCTATCAGATTTACAACTATAAATCTCCAGTAACTAAGTATTAAAATCGCTGATTGTTTCTTCTCTTTTTTAAGCGTTTTGGCTTACCAAAATGCTGAAATAAGCGATTTAAGCGAGAAGATGGTTTTTTATTAGTTGATGCTTGTTCTCTTGAAGCCTTGCCATTATAGTTTGTGTTATCAGATACATGTACAGCATTTTTAGTTGGAACTATGCCGCTTCCATGTCTGCGGGAATAAACTTGAGTAAATTCTGCACCGAAGAAAAGAATTTGTGCGGCATAATTAACCCAAGCTAAAATTACCACCAGTGAGCCAGCAGCACCATAAGTCGATCCAAAACTGCCATTACCTAAATATTGTCCTAATAAAAATTTCCCAATAGAGAACAAAACTGAGGTGAGGGCCGCTCCAACTAAAACATCACTCCATGCAATTTTGACATCTGGTAGAACTTTAAAAATTAGTCCGAACAGGACTGTCGTGATTGCAAAAGAGATGATTAAATTAGCAAACTGCCAGACGAAATCGAAACCTGGTAATAAGTTACTAAAGTATGTTACTAAGGTTGCTAATATCGTACTAATTACTAGAGAAACTAAAAGTAAAAAGCCAATCCCGATCACCATTGCAAAAGACAAAACCCGGAGGCGAATCATATTATTTATGCCACGTCCAGGTTTGGGTTTAACTTCCCAAATCGTATTCATGGCATCTTGCAACTCAGTAAATAAGCCTGTAGCACCCACTAGTAGAACTACGACACTAATGATCGAAGCGATCGCTCCTGTCTTTGGTTGGTTAGCATTTTGGATGGCTGTTTCGAGAAACTTTGCACCATCTACCCCGACTAAACCTTGAATTTGTCCGACAATTTGACCTCTTGCCGCTTCCTCTCCAAATACTGCACCTGCGATCGCAATTACAATAATTAGCAATGGTGCAATGGAAAAAATCGTGTAATAAGCTAGCGCCGCGGCTAACCGTGAGGCTTTATCCTCACTCCATTCTTTGAACGTCTCTTGTAATAACTTCCAAATTTCTTGCAAATTCATCCAATCAGTCTCCTTGTAGGGAATGTCGCTTAGTCCCTGATATATTGGATACTGATCTCCTGAGTTGCGACATCCTCCCAAGGGTGTTTGTGAAGCATCCTTGGGGAAGAATTTAGAATTTTATAGTGACATAACAACGCGATGTCTACGGCGGGCGTAGCTGCGGCGATAATAAAGATGCGCTGATGTTGATCGAAGCAATGACACAGACCAAAGCAATTACCACTCTTCAGGATGCAGAAAATCGATTTGGTTTTGTCCGAGTTGAAAACGAACAATTTTTTCCAGAGTGGTATGAGGGATTGTCTGAAATTACGGAAGCGGAAAAAGCCTCTGTAGATGTCGTGCGCCGCAGGTATCTTTATCACCGTGCCGGAGGTGATTTACTAGAAGGGACAGTTATATTGTTGTTGGTGTCACCAATACTTGCACTCTCTGTATTTTACGATCCTCCTTTCAGAATTAAGGCTGAATCATCGGTGGAACTAATTCTGGATGATGGTGAGGAAATACTGCACGGACGGATTGATGTTTTAGTGTTACAAAATCGGTTGTGGGTGATGGTGTTGGAGTCGAAAAAAACCACACTCTCAGTTTGGTCGGCTGTACCGCAAGCTCTAGCTTATATGATGGCTAACCCCAATCCCAGTAAACCTGTGTTTGGGATGGTGACGAATGGAGACGATATTTTATTTGTCAAAGTGATGCAAACAAATATACCACAGTACGATTTGTCAAGAGTTTTTGCTCCGTTTGCATCCGCGAGAGAACTGTACGCCGTTTTGCAAATTCTCAAGCGTATTGGTCAGTTAATTTCTCCTGCGTCTTAGAGGTTGTTGGAAAAGCGAATGGAATTCGTGGCTACACAAACAAAGTCCGCTTCCGCGGACTAAGAAAAATCTGAAGCGCCTGCTCTGCTCTCGATTGAATATCTTAACAATCAAGAGCAGAGCATACGCATTTACGCTTTTAACCAATAGATCAAGTTGAGTTTGGGGATGCCTACTTAGATGTAACGGCTAAACCAATGAAGTTACCTTTAGGTACAGTGGCGATTTTAGTTGCAGTGCCACTAGATAGGTTAATAGTGTAAAGAAATGAACCAGACAGTGCATAGCCAGTATTTTTGCCTTGTGCATTTGTAAAGATGTCGAACCCGCTTATCGGTGCAAAGTTAGCACCAAGCTTGCCAATCGTTCTGAGAGTGCCGTCATTAGGTGGGTTTTGCAGTACTAACACGTCAAGATCGTAATCAATGCCAAAAAGTTGAGTTGATGTGGCTCCAGCAACCGAATTGATGTAAGCGACAGCGGTAATGTTGGGGTCAACTGTGGCGTTGACATCATCAGTAGCATACGCTAGGGTTTTATCGACAGTGACTGCACCAGTATCTACATTAGTACGGAAATTTTGATCATTGCTACCTACTATCCGTAAGCGGTCTGGTACAGGATTAAAGTCAAACCCTGACTGAAATCCTCCATTAAAGCTGCTAGATAGTTTGCTCACAAAGGTCGCCTGACCAGTTATAGAGTTGATCGTGTATATGTTGTCAGTATCTGTCACACCATAAAGCAGACCGTTTGCTGGACGGAAGTCAATACCTTGTAAGTTGCCGTCAATTCCTTTAACCTTTATTACTTTGGCAAATCCACTCGGATCTATATTTACAAGAGTATTCTTTGAGGTTAAGCCAATGAATCTTAAAGCAGACCATTTGCCTGTAACATTAATTTGAAGGATATCAGCTAATTTAGTGATCCCAACATCAGCTGAAATTTTGTTAGCACTCAAGCCGAGACTTGCAGTGACTACAGTAACGACAAGGGCAATTTTTCGTGTGATAAAAGCTTTCATCCTACACTCCAAAATAAAATTTCTGATTTTGATTCAGCAACGACTTATCCTTTACTAAAAGGATTAATGGTTAAAGCTTACTGATGACCACAGATTACACTGGAATTATTTTTGACAGGTTAAGACAAAATTAATTCTGTCAATAGTAGTTACCCTTGACCTGTCAAGAATACAATTAAATAAGAGTTTATTTAATGTTTTAGAGAAAAGATCCTACTTTTCCTACTTAACCCACTTTTAAGTATTAGGTTCAACCCGATACTGTGAAAGTTCCAAAATAGATGCGATCGCACGACCCTATTCTCTAGTTTCCAGCCAAATATTGACTTTTAAATTAGCGGTCTATAATTCTGCTAAAGTATTGATTTCCATAAAGTTTGGACTCTGACGAGAATGGCACTAAGATAAGGGCAAATCCATTATTCATAAGGCTTTTGGGTGTGGGGTGTTGGGTGTCGGGTGTAGTGAGGAAGAAGTTAATTAATGTCAGTACAAGTTTTCTACTTTTCTTAATTTTTTCCTACACCCGACACCCTACCCCCGACACCCTGTCCTGGCAAAGGTTTCATCTTTTCTTAGTGCCATTCGACTCTGACGATTCATGAGAGGTTAATCTGCGATAGTTCGTACTACTTTGAGAATGCGATCGCTAGCTCTTGCCGATAAAACCATTTTTTGGCATTTATAACAACTATTGCGCGGATTTAAAAATCGCTTTACACGAATGGCATCAAGATAAGCTAACGAGCCAGTCATGCAGTAAGAGCAGCCAGAGCCGACTTGATTTCCTCTTCAGATGCCAGGCTTTCATCAACTGCCAAAAACGAAACTAAATTGAGCGGCACATTCTGCTGTGCTGCGGCATATATTTTATGGTGGCCATCCAGGAGATAGTGAGCTAAACACCAATGCTCGGTAATCTTAGGATTGCCGTTCCAAACTGCTGGCTGCTTAATGTCCAAAACAGAGAGAGTAAATGCAGTTGATTGCCCGCCATACGCTATTTCATCTTTATAATGTGTTAATCTCTCTTGATCAAGCCAAGTGAGAGGGAACATAGGAATGACAAACTCGAAAAGTTGGCGATGTTCACCAAGCACGAGTGAGTGAATACGATAGTAAGTGATGCGTGGATCATGCGGCAACGGATCGATTCCCCACAAAGCGGCCTGCTCTTGAACGAAATAGTCGTCAGGATGACCGGGTAGAATCAGGCGTGGAAGTACTGTTAGGAAATTAACATAGTAAGCTCCAGTCGGGAGGATTTGGCTCAGAATAGAAGTAAATGTAGGATCAGCAATATCTGTCCCAGTATTGAGTCGCTCTGCAATGGCTGCTGCCGAGATACTGCGGTTCGCGCCCTCAAGCCGCTCAAAAAAGAAGGCGCAAGTTCCGCAGATATTGCCGATGTGATAAGCTCGTTTGTTTTCAATTGTGAGGTAACGATCCCAAACCGGCCAGTCTCCGCCACCAGATTTCTCAAAGCCGATAATTGAAGAAGAATTAGTAATTGTGATACGACTTGGCTCAGTCATAGGCTAATCATATTTAAAGCTGTTACTAACCATCTAATGATACTTCCCAAACTGTAAGGGTTTGCCATAGCAATCGTCCTGACTGAGGCGGCGACTGCCATAACACGAATTATTTGTGTCAACCCGTAACGCACTTAAGCCATCATCACAAGATTCCTACTGCATTCTATCTATTGTGCGATACTGAATCGCTTCCGCTACATGATTGGTTTTTAGCTCATCTTCTCCCGCTAAATCTGCAATCGTTCGTGCTACTTTGAGAATGCGATCGCTTGCTCTTGCTGATAAGCCTAATTTTCTAATTGCTGCTTCTAATAAATTGCGGCTAGGATCGTCTAACTTGCACCATTTTTGGAGATGACGACTTTGCAAATGGGCATTGCAACGCAGATTTACTTCTCCTTGGAAACGGGTAATTGCGCGATCGCTTGCTTGTTGTACTCGTTCGCGTACTGATATTGATGTTTCTCCCGTCGGTTGTTGGGTAATTTCTTCTGGTTTCAAGCGATTCACTGCAACTTGTAAATCAATTCGATCCATCAATGGCCCAGAAAGTTTTGCCCAATATTGCTCGCGTTGGCGAGGAGAACAAGTACATTGTTGGATGGTATCGCCATAGTAACCACAAGGACAGGGATTAGTACTTGCAACTAAAGTAAACTGCGCGGGAAACATTACCGATAATTTGGTGCGGGAAATTGTCACATAACCATCTTCTAAAGGTTGACGCAGAAATTCTAAAACATCTCGTTTGAACTCAGTTAATTCATCAAGGAACAACACGCCTCTGTGAGATAATGATATTTCTCCAGGACGAGGGAAGCTACCACCGCCAACTAGAGAAGGCCCGGATGCTGAGTGGTGGGGACTGCGAAAAGGGCGATCGCGTACTAATGAACCACGATTTTTCAATAAACCAGCTACCGAATGAATGCGAGTCACTTCTAAAGATTCGGCAAAGCTCAACGGCGGTAAAATTCCCGGTAAGCGCCTTGCTAGCATGGTTTTCCCACTTCCAGGCGGCCCAACAAAAATTAAATTATGCCCGCCAGCCGCAGCAATTTCTAAAGCACGACGCGCATGAGCTTGTCCTTTCACATCATGCAAATCTGTGCCAGGGTAGGATGCTGTTGTTGTCTGTGTTGTACTATCTATCTGCACAGGTTTGTAACGCCCTGGATTATTTAAAAAATCCACCACTTCAGACAAATGCTTGCAGCCGTAAACAGCTAAATCTTCAACCACTGCCGCTTCTTGAGCATTATCAGCAGGGAGAACTAAACCTGCAATTCCCATCTTTTGGGCTGCTGCTGCGATCGGTAATACACCAGCCACGGGACGTAAACTGCCATCTAAAGATACTTCGCCCAAAAAGAGATAATCCCCCAACAAATCAGCGCTAACTTGCTCAGAAGCCGCCAAAATTCCTACACTAATAGGCAAATCAAAACAGGGGCCTTCTTTGCGTAAATCTGCCGGAGTTAAATTAATTACTATCTTTCGCATCGGAAAGGCAAAGCCAGTATTTTTCAAAGTTGCTTTGACTCTTTCTCTGGATTCTTGAATCGCTGAATCTGGCAGTCCCAAGACAACAATTCCCGGTAATCCCCCTGACACATCGACTTCCACGCCGACTTTTACGGCATCGATGCCCACAATTGATGCACTCCAGACTCTAGCAAGCATTGCTTATATAACGGTAAACCTTTAAAATCTCTAGCAGATGAGTTGGTAGATTGGCATTAGTGAAACCACATAGACGATTTTTTGGAATTAAGGCTAGTGATCTGTCAATTTGAAATTGATGGGTAAGCAAGTTAGTAGTAAGGACTTTAGTCCTTATTTTCTAAGCACTAAAGTGCTTACTACAAACCCTTAAAATTACAAAGAAGTCTCTTACAGCAATTAAAGAGGTAAAATAACTATTGGAAAAATTATTAAGAATATCAAATATTATTGATAATTGCACTGAACGCATTGGTCGATTTACTAGTTGGCTGGTACTAGTAATGATCGTGCTTGGCGTGTGGAATGTCATCGGGCGATATCTTGGAAGAATTACCGGTAACAACTTCACCTCCAACGCCTACATAGAATCTCAATGGTATATTTTTGATTTAGTTTTCTTGTTGGGAGCAGCTTACACCCTCAAGCACAACGAACACGTGCGGGTTGATATTTTTTACAGTAATTGGCCACCCCGACGAAAAGCACTTGCAGACTTAGTAGGGACTATATTTTTCCTCATCCCATTTTGTATCATTACAATCATTTTTTCTTGGGATGCGGTTGTGGCTTCATGGCAAATCAAAGAAGCCTCATCCGATCCTGGAGGATTGCCTCGTTACCCGATTAAAGCGATGATTATTGTCGGCTTTGTGCTGCTGATTTTCCAGGGAATTTCTCAGGCGATCAAAAATTTGGCAATTCTTCAAAGCAGGGAGGAAAATCATGACACTGGCTTATGAATGGCTGGGGCCAGTGATGTTTGCTGGTGCTTTGGTGCTGCTGTCGCTGGGCTATCCGGTGGCTTTTTCTTTGGGTGGTGTGGCAATTTTATTTGGAATATTGGGAATTAGCTTAGGTGTCTTTGACCCAGTGTTTCTGACTGCCATGCCACAGCGGATTTTTGGCATCATGGCAAACTATACCTTGTTAGCTATCCCTTATTTCATCTTCATGGGGGCAATGCTAGAGAAATCGGGGATAGCGGAGAGACTCTTAGAAACGATGGGGATTTTGTTGGGACGCTTGCGCGGCGGACTAGCTTTAGCTGTGATTTTGGTGGGAGCGCTGCTAGCAGCAACTACTGGGGTAGTGGCGGCGACTGTGGTGGCGATGGGTTTGATTTCTCTGCCAATTATGCTCCGCTATGGTTACAGCAAAGAATTAGCTACTGGTGTGATAGCTGCATCAGGAACCTTGGGGCAAATTATCCCGCCGAGTGTGGTGTTGGTAGTCCTGGGCGACCAATTGGGTGTATCGGTGGGTGATTTGTTCATCGGTTCGGTGATTCCCGGTTTGATGATGGCTGGTGCATTTGCCCTACACGTGCTGATTGTGGCATTTTTGAAGCCAGATTTAGCACCAGCTTTACCTGCTGAGGTGAGAGAAATTGGTGGTAAAGCTTTGGGAAGGCGGATAATTCAAGTGATGATACCGCCTTTAATACTGATTTTGTTGGTGCTGGGAAGTATATTTTTTGGCATTGCTACGCCGACAGAAGCGGGTGCAGTAGGTTGTGGTGGTGCGATCGCACTGGCGGCTGCAAATCGTAAACTTACCTTAGAATCTCTGCGTCAAGTTTGTGATGCTACTTTGCGAATCACCAGCATGGTAGTTTTTATCCTATTTGGTTCCACAGCTTTTAGTTTAGTCTTTCGGGGATTAAATGGCGATCGCTTCATGTTCGATGTTCTCGCCAATCTCCCAGGTGGTAAAACTGGCTTTTTGATTGTCAGCATGGCGGTAGTATTTATCCTCGGCTTTTTCATCGACTTTTTCGAGATTGCCTTTATTGTCGTGCCGTTGTTTGTACCAGTTGCCCAAAACTTAGGTATTGACTTGATTTGGTATGGCGTAGTTTTGGGAGCAAATTTGCAGACATCTTTCCTCACACCTCCCTTTGGCTTTGCGCTGTTTTACCTGCGTGGTGTCGCGCCGCCAGAAGTTACTACAAAGGATATTTATCGTGGTGTAATACCGTTTATTTTGTTGCAACTATTGGTAGTGGTGTTAATTATTGTTTTCCCAGGAATTGTCAGTTTCTTACCTTCTTTGGCAAACTAACGCTAGCATTACCTGACTACTTTTTAGCCAGTATAATATTGGTAATCGCTTTGTGCTGCTTGCTTTTTCAGCGTATTTAACAGTTTTTCTTAATTCTTTTTGATTATCTTTTATTTCAACTTGTAATCTTAAGCCCATCACTCTTAAAGCAAATTTACCATTGTTGAGAATTTAGCCCAGCTTCATACAGAAATGGTATTAGTGTAATAATTGATTTTTTATTTACACCTCGTTGTTAAATTGATTATCAGAATGATCAGCTTTCAAACTCAATCTAATTTATTTGCACAGGAAAGAACACTCATAGATTTGCTCTGCCAAAGGGTAAAAAACCAGCCGCATCAGCAAGCTTACATATTTCTTCAAGATGGTGAAATAGAAAGTAACCGTCTAACCTACCAGGAGTTGGAAAATAAAGTAAAGGCGATCGCAGCTCATCTCCAATCCCTCTCTTCGCCAGGAGATAGAGCTTTGCTACTTTACCCACCTGGATTAGACTTTATCACAGGCTTTTTCGCCTGTCTCTATGCAGGAATTATTGCCGTTCCCGCCTATCCACCCAAACGCAATCAAAAACTATCTAGGTTACAAGCGATCGTTCGAGATGCTCAGGCTACCTTGTTATTAACTACCGCAGATATCTCCCAACTGATTGAGCAAAATGGAGTGGAAGAACCCGCATTCAGGCAGTTACGTTGGGTTTTTACTGATAGCGTAGCAACAACATCTGATGACTTCACCCCTGTAGCGGTGTCACCCAATACCCTGGCATTATTACAGTACACCTCTGGATCGACAGGCACGCCCAAAGGGGTAATGGTTTCCCACGGCAATTTGCTCCACAACTGTACTGTAATCCGAGAATGCTTTGAAGAAACGAGCGAAAGTCTTGGGTTATCTTGGTTGCCGCCTTACCATGACATGGGATTAGTAGGAGGGATACTCCAACCTCTATCTGCGGGATTTCCTGTAATATTAATGCCACCAATGGCATTTCTGCAAAACCCGATTCGTTGGTTAAAGGGAATTTCAACTTACAAAGCAACGGTTAGTGGAGGACCTAGCTTTGCATATAGACTCTGTACTCAAAACATTAAGCCAGAACAATTAGAGAATCTCGACCTCAGCAGTTGGGAAATTGCCCTCAATGGTGGCGAACCCATTCAAGCGGAAACTATAGAGTCCTTTAACAAGCTATTTTCGCCCTACGGATTTCGCCCCAGAACCTTTCAAACCTGCTATGGAATGGCAGAGACGACCCTGCTAGTAACTGGAGTGAGGAAAGCAGAAGTACCAACAATCAAGATTTGCGATGCCAAGGCTTTAGAGCAAAACCAAGTAGTTAACTGTACTACAACTGATAGCGATCGCCTCTATCGGAAATTAGTTAGTTGTGGTCATCTATGGTTGAATCAAACTGTAGCGATCGCTAATCCAGTTTCGTTAACTAAATGTGAACCAGGACAAGTGGGAGAAATCTGGGTTGCTGGTGAGAGTGTGACACAAGGATATTGGAATCGAACCGAGGAAACTCAGAAAACATTTGGCGTTTATCTGGCTGATACGGGAGAGGGGCCGTTTTTGCGAACTGGAGATTTAGGTTTTTGGGACGATGAAGCAGGGTTATTTATTACAGGTCGTCTCAAGGATTTGTTAGTGATTCGCGGACGAAATCACTATCCTCAAGACATTGAACAAACAGTAGAAACTAGTCACCCAGGGTTAGGCTTTCACAGTAGTGCAGCCTTTACTGTGGAGATGGATGAAAACGATTGCCTGATTGTTGTTTCTGAAGTGAAGCGAACTTATCTGCGGAATCTCAACGTTGACGAGGTTGTGAAAGCCATTAGAAAAGAAGTCTTAAGGGAACACGATCTACAAGTTTATCGAGTCTTGCTGCTAAAACCCGGAACTCTCCCCAAAACTTCCAGTGGCAAGATTCAACGCTTGGCTTGTCGTGAAAATTTCTTGGCGGGTAGTTTGTCATCTGTAAACTCAGGGACAGATATTCCTCAACCCATTAACCTAGACAAGTATTCTCAGCAGTATAGTGTGGAGTCAATCCAAGATTGGATATCCCAATGGCTAGCGACAAAATTGAATATTCCTTGGCAATCTATTGACCAAAAGGAATCTTTTGAAACCTATGGTTTGGATTCTCTGCAAGTAGCAAAATTTATTCAAGACCTGGAGGTTTGGTCAGGATATTTACTCAATATTTCTACACTGCAAACATTTGGGGAAATCGCCTCTTTAGCCCAATATCTCACTCAAGAACTTGCTCACCACAATGACCAGCCTTTAACTCAAATTCCACCTGAACATTATCAATTTGAGCGCTTTCCAGAATATGCACAACTCCAGCAACGATTAACCCACATTCAAACTCTGGAAATTCCCAATCCTTATTTTCAGATCCAGGAATCCCTAGTTAGAGATTGCACTCAAGTTCAGGGACGTACACTGATTAATTATTCCACCTACAACTATTTGGGCTTGTCAGGAGATCCAGCAGTTTCCGCAGCAGCTAAAGATGCGATCGATCGCTATGGTACATCAGTTGGTGCTAGCCGTTTAACATCAGGTGAACGTCTTCTACATCAAGAACTAGAACAAGAAATCGCAGAGTTTCTTGGCGTAGAAGACTGCATTGTTTGCGTTAGCGGTCATGCAACCAATGTTACGACCATTGGACACCTGTTTAATTCTCAGGATTTAATCTTTTACGATGCCCTGAGCCACAATAGTATTTTGCAAGGCTGTGCTTTATCCGGTGCTAAGACTGTGCCTTTTCCCCACAATGATTGGCAAGCTCTAGATGAGATGCTGCAAGACCAACGTCAATATTCTCGGCGAGTTCTCATTGTGATTGAAGGCATTTACAGTATGGATGGAGATATCCCCGATTTACCGCGATTTATTGAGTTGAAGCAACGGCACAAAGCTTTACTCATGGTAGACGAAGCCCATTCTATTGGCGTACTCGGTCAGCAAGGGCGGGGTATTAGTGAGTTATTTGGCGTGCAGCCAGCCGATGTCGATCTGTGGATGGGAACTCTCAGTAAAGCTTTTGCCAGTTGTGGGGGATATATTGCCGGGTCTAAAGCTTTGGTGAATTATTTAAAATATACCGCCTCTGGTTTTGTTTATAGTGTGGGATTATCGCCCGCCAATACTGCCGCCGCCTTAAGAGCCCTGCGTTTACTTAAGGCTGAACCCACACGAGTTAAAATCTTACAGGAGCGATCGCAGTACTTTTTAAAACAGGCTAAAGCTAAGGGTTGGAATACAGCCACAAGCCAAAATTCTCCAATCATTCCCATTGTGGTGGGAAATTCTGTAACCTGTATTCAGCTTTCTCATCTTCTCTTCCAAGCAGGTATTAACGTTCAACCAATCATTTCTCCAGCCGTTGCCAATCATGCCGCACGTCTGCGATTTTTTATCAGTTGTCTTCACACAGAAGAACAGATTAACACCACGATCGCAGCCTTGGCGATCGCATTTACCCAAGTACCTCATAGCATAGAAGATGTATAAACACGCAATTATTACTGGTGGTTCCAGTGGTATTGGTAAAGCGATCGCTAAACTTCTGGTGCAATCTGGTAGTAGTATCTCTATCATTGCTCGCACTCAGACTCAGCTCAACTTTACCAAAGCAGAACTCGAAACCTTTAAAACCCATCCCAATCAGCAAATAATAGTTATTTCCGCAGATGTATCTCAACGCGAACAAGTGGAAAGTGCGATCGCATCTGCCATGATTCAGCTAGGTGTACCAGACTTATTGATTACCTCGGCTGGGATTGCCCATCCAGGGTATTTTGCCGAACTACCTGTGGCAATTTTTGAACAAACAATGGCGATCAATTACTTTGGGACTCTTTATTGTATCAAGGCTGTCTTACCCAGCATGATCCAGCAGGGAAAAGGCCATATTGTCGTAATTTCTTCGGGAGCCGGATTGATCGGTTTATACGGCTATACTCCCTATAGTCCCAGCAAATTTGCTGTGCGAGGATTAGCTGAGTCGCTACGGGGCGAACTCAAAACCGCAGGTATCCAAATTTCTATTGTTTATCCACCAGATACCGATACACCTCAATTGGTAGCCGAAAATAAAACTAAGCCAATGGAAACAAAACTGATTACCCAATCTGCCCAAATCTTGACAGCAGAGAAAGTCGCCTTTGATATCCTACTGAGAGTGAAACGAAAAGTGTTTGCAATTACACCAGGAATAGAAATGTCTTTACTGTTGCGGTTTCACAGCCTTTTGGCTCCCATACTGCAATGGTATTTTGACCGTGTTGTGTGGCGATCGGGCAATATCAAGGAACGCGATAATAATGAGTAATTCCTAGTAATATTACAGCTAATTTAATGCAGAACTTGGGCGCAGAGAGTCACGATACTCACGCCCTAACCGCATTGCCTCATCATAAGCTGAGTTGTCAGCAAATTTTCCAGCGATTTGCTCCCACCAGGGTATAGAAGATGAATTGGATTCTACTTTGTTTTTAAGCAGTGCCACTTCCGCTTCAAATGGGCTACCCATTCCTCTAACTGTTCTGACATTAGCAACAGACCTCATTTGAACTCTAATTTTATTTTGCTCGTAGATCAATATGTATAAAATATTCAGGGTTTATTGGTTTTCATCTATTGATTCAGAATTGCGACCTTACTGATCCGCAGCAGCATGAAGGTTGAACTCACCCATGCAAAGATACTTTACTCTAAAGGAGACACGCTCTAACTTTGCGTCGCGTCCAGTGAGGTGTTAGACCGTCGTTTGATCGGAAGTTTTACAACTTTACGTCCACGAGAAATCTGTTTCTTTCGTAGATCGTTAAAGATTGCTTTCAGATCATAGTTTAAGGAGCTAGCGTATTCCTCTCTGTACTTGTAAATTTCCTCTAGAATTTCGTCTTTATACATGAATCACTCTCCTATAAAATCGTATCCCATTAACTCATAGGGTGTACAAATGACTGGTAATTCATATCCAAGTTCAGAGCTAATTTGTGATAGCTTTCTCTGGATTTGGGCGTTTGCCATATGCTTACAGTTCCATGTTAGCAGGTAGTCCAAACCGTAAACTGTTGCTAATGAGATATGCAAAGCATCATTAGAGGCTTTTGGCGGTAGGTTGCTTTGTTGCAAAAATGCTTGTGCAAGCTCTATCGCTTCTTCTGTGAGATCGAGAAATGTTAAGGACTCTAACAAATTCAGTCTTTGATCCGCGATCGCGGCATCTCCCCTAGCCGCTTCATCCTCTACAATCTCAGAAGTATAAAGGACAAAAGAACTGCGACGAATATTCCACCAATCTTGCGTGATTTTCATGTTTGCTGCCAGAATTAAGTTTTCTGTCGATCTGGCAGTCAAGTATCCTAAAATGCTGGTTTCAATATAGACGGTTTCGCTCACAGAAATCTCTATAATTTATTCATCCCTCATCCTACAGCGTTTCAGCATAACTGCCTAATTCTGTATATCATCCAGAATAACTCCGAATATCATCTTTTAAAAATTCGTAAATTTGGATTAATTATGAGTGATGAAAAAACCTTTTCACTGCATATTTTGACCCAAGGTGCTGGGGGTGGTCATCATGCTACCTTAAGGGCTTTACAGGCGATCGCACTAACACAAGAACGACCTTGGCAAATTCAAGTAACGGATATTGGTCAACTCTTAGAGTCCTTAGACCCTTCTAAAACGCTCTTTGGTTTAGAGCCAAATGGACTGTATAACCAGATGATTAGTAGAGGCTGGACATGGTTGCATCCTATGACAATGGCACTGGATAAGCTATTAATTCGCCTATTTTCCCCAATTGGAGTTAAATTGGCAAAGCGATACTGGCGTCAGCAGCGATCGCTGGATTTAGTCATCTCTTTAGTTCCCCTACGTAATCAAGGGCTTTGGGACAGTCTGCAACGAGTTAAAGTCAACATACCAATGGTTACAATCATGACTGACTTTGCAGATAGTCCACCTCATTTCTGGATAGAACCTAAAACTAAAAGTTACTTGATCTGCGGAACCGATCGCGCCACTGAGCAAGCGCGTTCTTTAGGTGTATCAGAAGAATACATTGTACAAACTTCAGGAATGATTGTACATCCTAGTTTCTATCAACCTATGTCTAGCGATGCCTGCGGCGGGCTACGCCTACGCCGTGTAGAAAGACAGCGTTTAGGATTAGATCCAGACCGAATAACAGGAATTGTTTTGTTTGGGGGAGAAGGTTGTGCAACAATGCTCAACATTGCCCAATCGTTAGATTGTATTAGCGAGCGAGTGCAGTTGATTTTTCTGTGCGGTTACAATCAGAAACTTGCCCAAGCATTGCAAGAACGTCCAACTCAGTTACGGCAACACGTACAAGGTTTTACTGATGAAGTGCCATATTTCATGAGTTTAGCTGATTTTTTTATTGGCAAACCTGGTTCTATTAGTATTAGTGAAGCGATGGTCATGAATTTGCCTGTGATTGTCGAACACAATTTTTCAACACTCATCAATGAAAAATACAACGCTGAGTGGATATTAGAGAAACAGGTTGGTATGGCAATCAAAAGCTTTCGCAGGATTGTTCCAGCCGTTGAGGAACTCTTAAAACCTGACAATTGGCTTCGTTACAAGGCGAATCTTGCAGCTATTCAAAACCAAGCTGTATTTGAAGTTCCTGATATTTTACAGCGCATTCTTGATGCCAAGTAAAAGTTATATTTTATCAATAAATCAAACCGGGCACAATATTACTTAACTCTCAAGCGATCGCAATAATATCCTACACAAGTTTGCACTCTGTTCTTCAAAGGTAGACGGATAGTTTTTAAGTAAGGCATCGATCCGATTTTGATAGAGTTCTTTTTCGTCTAGCAAATGCCTAAGTTTCTTTTGCAAATCCTGGCGATCACTAAAGCACTCACCTAATTGATATTTTTCGACAAAGCTAATAGCTCCTCTATCGTTAGCTGCTGCTTTTCTGGGAAGCAGCAATGGTGTACGAGCAAGCATTGCTTCCAATAAAATGCCTGCTGAAGGACGAGCCAGAATAACATCTACAGCAGACATCCATTCATCGAGATTATCTACAAAACCTAGTGTTTGCACTTTGTAATTTTGCTTTTGTCCAGCTATCTGCTCGATTTTAATCCGCAGATTATCATCTCGACCACAAGCTACAATTACAACTAATGAGTCTAGAAATAGGCTTTCTAAATATTTCAGGTATTTTGTACAAAAGTTGCCACCGAAACTTCCACTAACAATCAAAATACAAGCATCGGCTGAGGAGAGTTCAAAGCGATCGCGCAATGTTTTTCGCTCTCTAACTTTAAAATGCTTGGCTTCACGCAGAGGGCCGATTACCTCGCAACAAGCCTGATTTTGAGGTTTATAATCTCTATCTATATTTCGATAAATTCTATTTTGTGGGTAGCAAATCACAAAATCATAAATGTATCTACCAATAAACCCGATTTGCTCAGACAATTTGCTGGAACGGGTTAACTCATAAGACCAATAAGTAAGTTTAAAGGGGAAACTCTGTACAGCGTTCACAGTTTCCGGGAAATAGCAAATATGGGTAGCATCTGGGGAAACTAAATCTATAAAAACAGACAAATCTGTAATTACGAGAAAAAAGGGAACTTGCTTTTCTTTAGCCCAACTACCCAAGCATTTGCCAGCAGTATCCGCAGTGCAAATCAGAATATCTGGTGCAATCTGGTCTAAAGTCTGATGCATGGCTGCAACTGAGCTAACCTCACCAATGGGCAATAAAATCAAGCGCATCAGATAATTAATTAGTATATCTGCCAACTCGATCCAGTTATGGCGCATAAAGAAGTTCCACGCACTAACCCAGGCTTTTGTCAATAGTTCGCTTAAAGGGTCTTGCAGTAATTCAGTTATGGTGTAGCTAAGGGTTTCAAAATGACCATCCTGTAAGATTTCCTTGGCGAGAATATTAGCCATAACTTCATGACCCATTCCCGATCGCTCATAGACAATCAAAATTTTAATTTTGTCAGCATCAGACATATAATTTGTGCTATCAAGCTTCTTCAATTCCTGGTAAATTAGTCAAATCAGTCGGATCTAATCGCTCCGAGATCGGGCAGAACCATTGTTCAATAACCGTTAATGTACCTGCTAAAAACAACTCTCGACAGCGACGGCGTTGTACTTTCCCGCTTGGGGTTTTGGGAAGAGTTGCAGGTTTTAAGAGAGCGATCGCATAAACTTCGACTAAATGCTGCATCACTATAGTTTGACGAATAGCACCAATTATCTCTGCAATCTGCTCAGAATTAAATTTGCGGAAGGCATGGCGATCGATTTCTTGAGCAATTACCAGCCTTTCCTCTCCCTCTACATCCACAGAAAAAGCGGCGCTAGCATTAGCTGATAAAGCTGGATGGCTCTTTTCTGAGGTTTGCTCTAGAAGTTGAGGATAGAAATTGCGCCCCCAAAAAATCATCATGTCTTTGAGACGACCAGTAATAAATAATTGGTCATCATGAATAAAACCTAAATCTCCAGTTCTTAAAAAGGGGCCATCATTACTATCTGACAAGTAACCTTGGAAGGTTTGCTCAGTTTCTTGGGGTCGATGCCAATAACTGCGACTCAGCCCCGAACCTTGCACCCAAATTTCGCCGACACCATCAGGTAAACAAGGAGTCAGAGTCTTTGGGTTGACAATTATCACCCGGTTTCCTGGCCAGGTATGACCGCAACTAATCAGCCTTCGCGCCCCAGGTTGCCCTTCTGCTACGATCGCAAATCGATTCTGTTCCAAGGCTTGCTCATCTACAAACTGAATAGCTGATCGCTCTTTTACAGCACCTCCAGATATCCCCAAAGTTGCTTCTGCCATGCCATAGGATAAATAAAATGCCTCTCGTCGAAAGCCATAAGGTGCAAATAAAGCTGTAAACTTTTCCAGAGTTTCAGGTCGTATAGGTTCAGCCGCATTCCCAGCGATTTCCCAACTACTCAAATCCAGGTCTGTTATTTGTTCTGGTTTAACTCTTTGTACGCAGAGATCGTACATAAAATTAGGGCCACCACTGATGGTTGCTTTATGGGTTGAGATCGCTTTAAGCCAACGACTGGGGTTTTGAAAAACGGCTATTGGTGACATTAAAGCAGTACAGGCTCCAGCATAAATGGTTAGCATAATGCCAGCGACTAAACCCATGTCATGAGTTAAAGGCAGCCAATTTACTCCTCGAAAATCAAGAGTCGGAAATATCTGCTGAAAATTGGCGCAGTTCTGCAAGACATTGCCGTGGGAAATTGTCACTGCTTTGGGAATACCTGTGGAACCAGAGGTGTATTGGAAATAAGCGATCGCATCACGATCAATTTCTCGTTTCTGCCAGTTCAAGCCATTATCTAAGGAAATTTGATCGGTGGCTATCCAAGACAGTTTCTTGTCCTCTGGTGGCAGATCCACAGATTGAGTTAACCATGAATCTTGTAACTTATCTATAAGTGCGGCAGAAGTCAGAGCAATACCCACTTGACATTCCTGGATGCGAAAGCCAAAATCTGCCCATTCTTCTGCATTTTGAGGCGGTCTTGTGGGTATAGCGATCGCACCAGCATAGAAGCAGCCAAACAAAGCTGCAATAAACTCCAGAGAGGCGTTGAAAGGATAAACTAATAAAACGCGTTCGCCAACTGAAATAACGGATTGGAGACTGGCAGCAATAGCACGAGCCTGGCGATCGAGAGCTTGATAGGTAAGGCGATATGACTCAATTTCCCCATCCTTGAGAAATGTGAAAACTTGATTATCGGGTTGTTTTTGAGCGCGATCGCTCAGGAGGTCTATGAGAGATTTGAACGAGGAGGATGACACGATAACAAAACTCTTATGCTAAGGTGCAGGGCAAAACAATAATAGTGCATTCCTATTTGAAGGAATAGAAATGTTTCAGAGTGAGTAAAAAAATATATGTTGACTAATATTGCACAGATTGTCGCTGCTTTTACAGCAGCATTGCTGATTGCTAGTCTAGTTGAGTACTGGGGTCATCGCGTGATGCATATATTTCCCAAAACTTGCCGATTTCATGTCGATCACCATCAGGATGGAACAGGACAGGGTGTGGTGAAAGAATTTCGAGATTATATCGTTGGTAGTTTGCCTATACTATTGTTGACGGTTTTAGTTCTTCAGCTAATTGGGGTAAACTGGTACATTAAAGTTAGCTGGTTAGTTGGATGCTTAGGTTATTCGGTATTTGCAGCTTATGCCCATCAACTTCAACACGATAACCCCAAGCTCTGTTTCTGGTTAGCAATGCCAGTTCACTATGTTCATCATCGATACGACCAATGGCATCACAACTTTGGTATTGGTGTTGACTGGTGGGATCGAGTTTTTAGAACCTATAAACCTGTAAATTGGCAAACTGAGGCTGAGTTGAAGACAGAGCAGGGTGGATATTTGCAAATCCGTTGGTGGTAATACCATTTTGAATTTTAAATTTTGCAGAAATTTGAGCTAGTGCATTTCCAATACGGTTCGGTTAAGGTTTTTTGATGAAAATTCTAGATCGCTAAATATGCCATAAATCATCACAAAGACGCGATAAATCGCCGTCTCTTGCCTTAACCGAACAGTATTGACTGCTTTCCTGTCACCTTGCCTCGGAAAGCAACTGGTTTTATTGCATCGCCCTGCAATAATGTTCTGCACGGAGCTTACTCGGCAAACCCACGAGTGAGCAAATTCATCAGCTATATTTTAGATTTGTATTATGTTCGTAACTTTTGCCGTAGCTGATGCCAAATTAGTACACTATTGAGAATCAGGATTAAAGCTGTGGACAATAAGGTTGCTATTCCTGTACCGACGATGCCAAAAGATGGAGTTAAAATCAACAGCAACGGCAAATAAACTCCCAAAATAGCGATCGCATTTACTCTCAAGGGAAAACTGGGCTTACCGATTGCATAGAAGGCAGGTTCTAAAGCACAATTTCCCATTGTGAAAACTTCTGCTGCCACTAACAGCAGTAAAATACCATAAGCGGAAATAAATGCCTCACCAAAAGCATACTTCAAGACAAGCTGACCCAGACAAACGATCGCAATCAAAATTGCTACTCCAATTCCGGCTGCGATCGCACTTGATTTCAGCAGCAACGCCACGAACAAGCGCCACTTTTCCTGAACATCTAACCGAGCCAGTTCTGGATATACAGATTGAGTCAAAATCTGAGCTATATCCTTGAGTGGAGTAGACAATTCATAGCTTACCTGGAACAGTCCTGCTGCTGCGGGAGTGGCGAAAATTCCCACTGCTAAGGGGCTGGCTTGTCTCATAATGGTTGGTAGGGAAGAATCAAAGTTGGAGACAATGCAAAATTTCAACAAGCCGTGATGCTGGTGACTCAACTCGATCGCAGAGCAATCTATATCCTTTAACATTCCTCGTTTCCAAGCTTCTCGCCAACCAATTATGAACAACAGTAATCCTCCAAATGTCTGCGAAATAAACCAAACTAGAAGATATCCCCATAGAGGAGCATTCAAAATGGCAGCGACGAAGGCTGCAAGCATGGAAATAACCGTAGGAACAGTAATCTGGAACGCTAACAAATCAAAGCGATCGCAAAGCTGTAACAAACCTCTTGGCGTTGCAACGCTCGTGAAAAGAATAATTAAGCTACACCACTGAACTTGACCGATCGTCGCCTGATTCCATCTCATATAAGAACCAATATAAGGAGCAAGAATAACTGCGATCGCTAAACCAATCAGCACCCCTAGCAAATCCAGTAGGGTGGTAAATTTTAATAGCTGTTGCAAAGCTACTTTATTGTTTTGCTCAAGACAAATAGTGCCGTAACGAATTACCGCCTGAGAAGATTGAAAGGTAGTTAAATCTATAACAATCTGAATATAGGTTTGGATGAGAACCAGCGTGCCGAAACCTGTAACACCAAGGTTACGAGTAACTATACTTAAATAGACTAAGCTGCTGAGTCCAGTCATCACTCTCCCCCCTAGCAGCCAAGTAGCATTTTTAAGAATTCTGCTGAGGAAAATACTGTCGGCAAACCATCGCTTAATCATTGCAAACTAGTAAAGTTGGGATCTAACAAATCAATATAATCAATTTCGATTTAAAAATGATACATGAATTCTTTTGGAAGAATCCCCTTAGCTTGGTTGCAACTCACTCGCTATAAGCTGCGGCTGTTGGTAGCGATTATAGGTATTGCTTTTGCGGTAATTCTCATCTTTATGCAATTGGCCTTTTTAGATTCCCTCTACGATAGCCAAACAGCACTACACACTCGTCTCAAAGCTGATTTGGTTTTAATTAACCCTCAAATGAAGACTTTGGCTAACACCAGAGATTTTCCTCGACAATATTTGTATCGCACACTCAATTTCAGCGAAGTTGACTCTGTTAACTATGTGTATCACGGACAGCATTCTTTCAAGTATGGCAATGTCAGTGGTGGAAAAGGAATTATTATCTTGGGCATAAATCCGGATAATTCCCCGTTTAAAATTGCCAACTTCGATCGAGTTGCTCATTTGTTGAGGACTAGGGGTGTGATTGTATTCGATCGCAACTCTGATTTAAAAGAATATGGCAATATCTTAAACAATTTGGATTCAGGAAAATCAATTGCAGCAGAAATAGGTGGCCGACAAATTTGGATTAGCGGCTTAGTTGATTTTGCAGGTGCTTCCTTTGCCGATGATGGTAATGTGATTACCAGCAGTACGACTTTTAATTATTTATTACCCGAACGTTCTGCGAATAATATTACCATCGGGTTAGTGAACCTTAAACCTGGTGTAGATCGGAAAGCGATCGCCAAAAAAATCAGCACTCAACTTCCCGGTAGTGTTCAAGTAATGACACTGCAAGAATTTATTGATTATGAAAAGCATTATTGGGCAACCAGCGCTCCCATTGGATTTGTATTTAGTACAGGAGTCTTCGTTGGTTTCCTAGTAGGGGTGATTATTGTCTATCAAATTTTATATGGCGAAGTCTCCGATCATTTACCAGACTATGCTGTTCTCAAAGCTAGAGGCTATAAACATCGTTATTTTTTAAACGTTTTATTTCAGGAAGCGCTTATCTTAGCAGTATTAGGTTACATTCCTGGCCTAATTGTTTCTATCGGATTATATGAAATAGTCAAAGATGCAACCGCTTTGCCTATGTACATGACATTACCACGAGCATTATTGGTACTTTTACTAACAATTATTATGTGCTTTACATCCGGCACTATTACTATGAATAAGCTAAAAGATGCTAATCCAGCAGACTTGTTTTGAGTGGAAGTCGGTGAGATGAGAGGGATAAAAGAGAAATAACCAATGCCCAATGACAAATGACAAATGACAAATGACAAATGACAAAACAGTTGTTTCAATTCAAAATCTCAATTACTTCTTTGGAGAAGGCGAACTCCAAAAGCAAGTTTTATCTGACATAAATCTGGAAGTTAAAGCCAAAGAATTCGTGATTTTGACCGGGCCTTCAGGTTCGGGAAAAAGCACATTGCTCAGTTTAATTGGTTGCCTGCGTTCTGTTCACCAAGGTAGCCTCAAGATTTTGGGACAGCAATTAAATGGTGCTACCAGAGAGCAATTAGTCCAAATGCGTCGGAATTTTGGTTATATTACCCAATCAAGCAATTTGTTAGATTTCTTGACAGTTCAGCAGAATATTCAGATGTCATTGGAATTGCAACCAGACTTCTCGCCCAAAGAAGCTCGTGCAAAAACAGTAGCCATCTTAGAGGCTGTTGGATTAGCTGAGAAGCTCAATGCCTATCCGGGAAATCTTTCTGGGGGACAAAAGCAACGGGTGGCGATCGCTAGTGCTTTGGTAACTCGGCCCAAGTTAGTACTCGCCGATGAACCCACAGCATCTCTGGATAAAACAGCAGGACGCAATGTAGTAGCGTTAATGCATCGTTTAGCCAAAGAACAGAGCAGTGCTGTTTTGATTGTCACCCATGATAATCGGATACTCGATTTGGCAGATCGGATTGTTAATGTTGAAGATGGTAAGTTGGGTTTAGCTTTTAACCAAGAACTTTCACTGGTGTTACCTGGTTTTGATGAAGCCTTGCTAGAAAAAGCAACGACTAAACCAATCGTTTTAACTTACGAATCAGAGCAAGCAATTGTTCGCCAAGGTGAGCGAGCCGATAAATTCTATATTCTTTTAGAAGGTGAAGTCGAAATTATCCAAGAATTACCTGATGAACCGCATCGCGTGATAAATCATCTCAATCGTGGGGATTATTTTGGTGAAGTTGGTTTGCTTCGAGATGGTAAACGGACAGCAACAGTACGCGTTGCTAGAAATTCAGAAGTCAAAGTGATGGTGATTGATGAAGAACTTTTCCGGCTTTTCCTTGGCAATTCTGAATTAACCAAAGCTGACATTGTGCGTCGTTTGCATCAACGTGTGATGACAAGTCATCTCTCAAATGCACTACCCAATGTCAATCCGTCAGAGATTTTAGCAGTTGCCGCGCAAGCAAAGGTAATTAGATATGGAGCCAATTCTATCATCGTTCAAGAAGGTGAAGTAGCTGAGAAATTCTATCTCATATTAGAAGGAGAACTTGAAGCATTGATGAGCGATCGCGATGATGAATTCACATCATGTAAGCTCAAACCAGGGGAATACTTTGGTAATGCACAGTTGGTTAATGGGGAAAACTATCCCTTTACAGTTCGAGCCGGACTAACTGAAGTGGAAGTAATGGTAATTGATCGAGAAAGTTTTTGTAGCCTGATTTTAAAATCGAATACAAATCAGGCTATTGTTGCTTCTGTACTTCGTCACCGATTGATGAATTCTTGATTAGCATCACCGAATTTGAATCGATGCTCTTACCTGTAGCTTATTTAAGGTTCTCACTCGTTCGCTGTCATTTGGAGCGAGACGAATTTTAACTTTCACAATTCTGACATCTGCTTTAGCTGAGGGGTCATCATTCACGATTCCCGGCTGGTCGATTTGCAATCCAATGCGATCGACAACTCCTTTTATTTCCCCAGTAAACCCTCCATATTCGCTGACAATTATTGCGGGCTGATTTACCTTAATGTATTGAATATCGCTTTCATAAACTTCAGACATCACATACATCTGCTGTGTCTGGCCAATGTCAACAATCCCAACACTACCCACAACTTCACCTACTTTAGCGTTGACACTTAATATTTGCCCTGTCACGGGTGCTTGGATATATGTAGATTCCAGATCAACTTTTGCTTTTCGCAATTGAGATAACGACTCATTCAACTCTGCTTTGGTTAACAGAATATCTGTTGGCTTCACATGATTGAGACTTTCCAAAGTAGCTTGAGACTCTTTAACACGCTCCTTACCCGTACTAATTTGCTCACTCAGCTTTGCTTTTGCTTCCTGCAATTTTTCTTTCTCAATCTCTACCTGCAAACGTCTAGTTTCAGTGTCAGCTGCGGAAACAGCCCCATCTTGCGAGAGAGTTTTGTACCGTTCATAGTCATTTTCGGCTTTGCGTACTTCCACTTGCTGACGAGCAATGACTGCTTTCTGAACCTTTACGCCCTCAAATAATTGAGCTTCCATTTCTGCAACTTTCTTGCGTTGGGACTCAATTTGGCCAAACTCCTCACCAGCCTGCACCTGAGCTAAACGCGATCGCACCACATTCACTTTTGCTCTAGCATTTTCTACAAGGGCTTGATGCTGATTAAAATTGTCCATAATCGCAATGATTTGGCCAGCTTTTACTTGGTCGCCTTCCTGCACACGCAGTTCAGCCAAACGCTGGTTAGAGGTTGGAGCAGACAGATGAATGATATCTCCTTGAGGTTCCAAGCGCCCCAAAGCTGTTACATGACTTATAGTCTGCTGATGACTTGAGGTTTCCTGTAGGTTGTTTTGGGTGGTACTAAAATGCCTACGCGAACTAATACCAACAATAGTACAAAAAGTAACAGCACCAATAGATAAAAGCAAAGCGATCGCTTTCATATTCAGTATAGATTTAGCTTGCCGAGGTACTTATTTTGCCCATTATTATTTACAAGTTAATGATGTTCGGTGCAAAATCTCGGTTTTAGAAATTATATGAAAAGTTCTGAGTGCTGAGTGCTGAGTGAAAAGACCGCTCACAAGGGGCGGAGCTTTTACCGTAGTACGTAAGTACTGAGTACTTCTTAAATTTACTCAGCACTCAGCACTGAGTTAATCAATTACTTTTGCACCGCACAGACGCAGAGAAAAAAGCAAAGATTTTATAACTTACCTGATGTTATTAGAAGTGACAAAATTGGCATAACTTAATTCGTTAACGCGATTCCAATTAAAAATCTGCTGGCGAAAGGCTTTCCACTGTTCGTAAACTTGTTTAAAAGCCGCATCTTTATTGGCATTTTCTTCAAACAACTCAAAGGAGATTTTCTGGGCTGCTTGTAGAATCTCCTGGCTGTAAGGAACTAGCTTTGTACCACCAGCCAGTAACCGCGTCAGCGCTTGCCCATTCAAGGAATCGTACTGACTCAGCATATTCAAATTGGCTTCAAAACTCGCTGTCTTCAAAACCTGTTGATATTCTTTGGGTAGGCGATTCCAGGCGGTGAGGTTCACTAACACATCCAACGTTGGTCCTGGTTCCCACCAGCCAGGATAATAGTAGAATTGCGCGGCTTTATTTAAACCGAGTTTTTCGTCATCGTAAGGGCCTACCCACTCGGCAGCATCAATGGCTCCCCTATCCAATGCTAAATAAACTTCGCCTCCAGGCAATACTTGCACGTTTACCCCTAAACGGGACATGACTTCGCCACCTAATCCGGGAATTCGCATTTTCAAACCTTTAAGGTCAGAAATAGACTTGATTTCTTTTTTGAACCATCCCCCCATCTGTGCGCCAGTACTACCAGCAGGGAAACTAATCACGTTAAAGTTGGTATAAATTTTGTGTATGGCTTCTAATCCACCACCGTTATAAAGCCAAGAATTCTGCTGTTGGGCATTTAAACCGAAGGGTACGGAGGTGGCAAAGGCTAATGCTGAACTTTTGCCGATGTAATAGTAGCTGGAGGTGTGACCGCATTCAACAGTCCCAGCTTGTACAGCATCGAGTACTTGCAATCCTGGTACTAACTCTCCAGCGGCAAAGGGCGTAATTCGGAAACGTCCATTGGTCATTTCTTCAACTCGCCGGGAAACAGTTTGAGCGCCGATAAAAGTACCCAAAGATTTGGGCCAACTAGTTGCCATCCGCCAACGGATATTCGGCAGTCCTGCTTGTACGCTAGGGGATTTACCAGCTTGACTACAGGAAACTAGAGTAGCAGCAGTTGCAGTGGCGATCGCAGCTGTGTTAAAAACCTCTCGGCGTTTCATAATTGTTCGTGATTTAAATTGCGGAAAATTTAGGCTGATAGAGAATATTTATCAGGTTTTTAGCAATTTTTTAGTTTTAGGTACTAAATTAAACACGATAGGGACGCATAACTATGCGTCCCTATCGTGTAATCAAGTTTTAGATGCTGAAACTTTAGGTTGTTATTACCGCCAATGTTGGGGTATTTTCAGATTTTCCGGTAGGATGGTTGTGCGATCGCCAATCGCTTGTTCAATCTGCTGTGATTCTACATTTTCCGAGCCACTCAAGTTGGCTCCACAAAGGTTAGCTTCTTGGAAATTAGCTTCTTGGAGGTTAGCTGTACTGAGTAACGCACTATCTAGATTAGCGCCAGCCAGTTTTGCCCTTTGCAAGTTACTACCAATCAAGTTTGTATCTTGGAGATTGCTACCCTCAAAGTTGGCTTCTTCCAAGTTGGCATCACAAAGGATTGCTCCTTCCAAGTTGGCATCGCAAAGAACTGCTCCTGTTAAGTTGGCATCACACAGAACTGTCCCTTCCAAGTTGGCATCGTAAAGGATTGCTTGGGAAAGGTTCGCTTTTCTAAGAACTGCGCCTTGGAGATTGGCTTCTGGGAGGATTGCTTTTTGCAGGTTGGCTTCATAGAGAATTGAGCCACAAAGGCAGGTAACAGATAAGTCTGCTTCAGAAAGGTTTACTTTGGTAAAATTGACCCATTGCAAGTTAGCTCCAACAAAAATTGCTCTAGAGAGGTTAGCTTCCGTTAAGTCTGCATTACAGAGGTCTGTATTGCGTAAATCGAGTTTCTGATTGACTGGATCTTTAGATGAATCGCGTCTGCCAATGACAGTTAGGGCTGTTTGAATATCTGTAGGAAGTTTTGATGATTGCAGCGACTCATCCTCATATTCCCTATTCACTGGGGCATTCTCACGGATAAAAGCAGCGAGGATTTCCATAATTGTCCAATGATCTTTCGGAGAATCTTTGGCAATTCGTTCTAAAGCATAAATTGCCGCAAATCGCGTTTCAATCTTGTCATTTCCCAATTGTTCAATCGCTTTAGAAAAGCGTTCAGAAACAATTTCTTGGGGAGTTAGTTGTGTCTGATTGATGCAATTTACGATATTGTTATCCCAAGGTAGTGTTCCAGCTAAGAGTTGTGTTAGCAAGCTGTGATTCTCATCCAGAGAAAGTCTGGAGGTATAGTAACCATTAAGAATTAATGCCAATCCCCCAATAATTATGGCAATCGTGGTTAATGCTTGAGTGATGTATTCAATTTTTTCTTGATTTGAAAACCCTTGAATATTTTCAAAAAATAATATAATTAGAGTAAATGATAAAATAGATATAACTGAGACAAATACCAACAAAGTCGTGAGTCCATTGGTCTTTATGAAAGACATGTCATAAGTCTTCATATCCGACTCCTTACGGAAGTAAATTTAGGTTGATTCTAAGAGTATCCGTAAAGTTATGATAGAGTACAAACACGGATAAAATTGGCGAACTATTAAATCTACTATATAAATAAAAATTATCTATATAACAATCCTGAATCATTCGCGATCGACAAGATTATCGACTTTCTAGAGAAGTCAGGGATCTGATTATTCACGAATGATTAGACATCTGCTGAAGTTAAATATGCGTTAAGGGCTTGCAAAAAATAAATTATCCCAAATTATTTGTAGATTTGTAGGGGCGCAATACTGTTGGTTATACCAATTCTGTATGAAGATGCGCTAAACCATCTTTAAATAGAAGAAAGAAGGAAGAAAAACGAACTGCATTCGCGCAGCGTCTCGTTAGAGAAGGACGCAAAGGACACAAAGAAAGAAATAAAGGAGTTATATCATGTCCGCTAGATTACTTATTAAACCTGAAGAACCCCACCCCGCCCCGCTTGCGGGGAGCCAGGGTGATTTCATACGAAAAAAGAAAAATACATAAGTCTTGATTTCTCGTTTTGTGTGTAGGTTTTCTCCCTCACTTCCATTCCTCTCCCCCACGGGCGGAAAGGCTTTGAAACCTAGTTTTAGTTTTTCTCTGCTTGTATGAAACCACGCTGCAACCGTGCCCTTGGTAAGGGGTGTGCATCAGCGTGGTTGGAGTTATCTGTCGTAAATATTTTTTCAATTGGTACAGCAGATTTCAAGTTGATGAGGTACAAAGTTTTAGTTTTGAATTCTGAATTTTGAATTCTCCTGTAAGTCCCATTTGTTACTTCTTATTCCAAAGACTTAAAAATGCTTGAGAGATGGCTGGGGTAATCTGACTTTGTAAGTGATTTAGTGCATCACGATGGTTTGCATTATTGTCATCATAATAAGTAAACAGATTCGTCAGCTTAACAATCTCAGGATTTTGATCGTTTGTCCCCCTCCATTTGTTAGTAACTTTGTGTAAAACGTCCTTGGGTAGATTTTGTTGTAAGTTATTTAACGCTGCGATGTAAGAAGGATTTTGAGGATTTTTTTTGAATTGGAAGCACAAATCTATCAGCTTTAGTTTTGATTGAGGCGGAGTCTGGGGTTTATCTGTGAGACTTGGTTGCTGTAGAATTTGCCGCTGTTCAATAGTAGCAATCCCATTTTCAGTTAAACCCTGAGATTTCTGAAATTTCTTGACTGCTGTATAAGTAGCTGGGCCATAAAAAGGCTTGTCGGGAGGAATTTCGGCATTGGTTGCAAAACCGTGAAACTTCAATCTATTCTGAAGCCCTTTCACTGTATCTTCCATGACAGTTCGAGTCTCTGCATCAGCGTTACCATTAACCGTAAGTTTTTGTGAATACTGTTTCTGAAACTTTTTAATCGCTTCTTCAGTAGGATCGTCTGTCAAAGAGTTGTTATTCCGTTTCCAGGGAGCAAATTTAGTCAAATCCGGCTTAGGATCAATCTCAGGAGCTAAATATCCCAATCCGATCAATATATGACGGATCACTTCAGGGCTACTAACGGCCATACTTTTTGGTTCCTTTGCGATTAAACTACCATTTAATGTATCTTGTTTTACAAAAATTAGGTAAGTAGAAATAAATAAATCTAACATTTCTTGTTTGCAAGGCGTTCCGAAAGTTAAGTGATGTGTGACGACAAGCTGCAACTATTTGAGACGTTCGACGTATGCGACTACACACAGGGAAAAAGAAACAGGGGCGATCGCTATATTCTCAACTATTAATGATACTACGTGTTAATGGCACACAGATGTGCGCCCCTACCGCTTTAGCCACTGCAAATTTATCAAAATTAACGTGGTGGAGTATTAGCTAACTGACTCTCTGGCATTGACAACAGATAAAAACTACCAACAATTTCCGCAAAACTTCTAATTTATCTCTGGCAGTTCTGCAAAAAATTCATCGTCATTAACAATAGATATCTGGTGAAATTAAATCTGCGTTATCCATAACCCTTGTAGAGACGTAGCAGTGCTACGTCTCTACATTTATATTTCTAATATTCATAATATTTAACAAATCTGATTTTAGGAAAAGCACATCTCATCTTTATTCTTGGGACGCACAGCAGAACTAACAACACTAAAACACTGGGTTCTCGAAAGAGCGTTCTCTAGTAGAAAAAAAGGCTTATCTTTTCTCTGTATTACCAATGATTAGAGAATATATCATATCATGTCCGGCTAATTAGTTATGATTCTCAAATCTATGCAGAAAGCCTAAAAACCCCTCCCCTCTGCTCCTCTGCCCCTCTGCGGTCTTAATGATAAGTCTTTAACCGAACATGATATCAATCACCAATTAATCCAAAACAAAATTAGCTCCAATATCAAACAGCACCAGCGTCCATTACAACAACATCGCTCAATTACTACCAGAGAAAAAAGCAAACTCTTGTTTAATATTCCAGCGCTTCCCGTCGTGAAGCAGCAAAGTTAATTTGTCAGCAGTAAACTCAAAATGCAACTGACGATTTTCAAATTCTGGCCAAGCAGCTTTAAAATTCTGCTTTGTTAAATCCCGAAATGCAATCGTTAAATGGGGTGCAAAAGGGCGGATTTTAGAAACCTTGTCAACAATTTGCAAGTTGCTTTCTGTATAAGCCATTAAATCAGCTTGCAAAGTTAAAAGCTCTTGACTTCTGACGACATTAATGTATATGACACGAGGTGCAAAGGCATCAAACCCTTTGAGTGTAATTGCTACTGACTGTTGACCACTGGCAAACTCCTTCAAAGATGCTTCTAACAGTGGCAAGTTAGCATCTGCCCATTCAAAGGGCGGTTGCAGGGTAATATGAGGCGGAGACTTTAGCGCCCCGCTACTAGCATAGCGATCGGCAAAGTACTGCTTAATCTCGTTGGCGTAGTCTTGAATGTCTTGCGGTGGTAGGAGGGCAACAAAAAAACGGCTCATTCAATTTTAGATTTTGGATTATGAAATCATTATTGCTGTTGAGTATTGAACGGCAAACGCCCAAAAAAAATTACAGATATATTATAGATATAGCGGTGCGTTAGGCTAAAGTCATAGCGCATTTCACTCAAGATTTATTTTATTCAGTATTATGAATCAGCAGTGGGTACTTTACGTAGACTGTCGGTTGTAACTGGAGTTAAGAAGCCAATGCCGTGGTTTGTAAAAATTGAAGAGGGGAAAGTCGATAAACCTACCTTTGACCAATATGTACCTGCCCACAAAGCCTACATTCAGGATTTGATTGCTAAAGGACACAAAGCACGAACAGGTTATTGGGTGGATCAAAGAGGCGGAATGTTGCTGTTTGAGGCAGCCTCAAAGGAGGAAGCGGAAGCAATTGTAGCTGATGATCCCTTGGTGAAACACGGCTGCGTCAACCATCAGCTTTATGAATGGCGAATTGTTATGGAATAACACACACTTACTGACTTTTCATGTTATCTTTATAGAAGACCTGGATCTATGCGATCGCAACACCCAAATCTTGTCAGAACCGGAAGGTAGCAGCAACACGGGAGGCTTGTGGTAGGCGTAGTCTCCGGGTCGCCCTATTTTTAGGAGCCTTCAGCAACAATGCCTGGTTTTGGAGATATTGTTCAAAAAGCTTTTTACCTCGGTGTTGGGTTAGCTTCTTACGCAGGTGAGAAAGCAGGGGGAAAATTAGCCGAAGTGCGATCGCAAGTCCAAAAACTGGCAGATGAGATGGTGGCCAAGGGCGAAATGAACACAGAAGAAGCCCGCCGCTTCGTTGAGGACATGATGAAGCAAGCCCAACAAGCTCAACCATCTGTTGAAACCTCACCAGAAAGGCCCCCTTCTCAACCTCGCCGCATTGAAATTTTAGAGGAAGATGAAGAGCCAACGGTCAAAGAGGCGTCAAATGATGAGAATGTAGATAAATTGCGCGATGAAGTGCTAAAGCTGCAAGACGAGTTAAAACGATTGCAACGCGATCAATAAAAAGCATTCTTTGAGCAAAATATCAGTAATAAGTGGCATTTTGACATGACACTTCGGATAAAAACTTGATAAGATACATTGCCTAGTGTGTATCTTAGTGCTTCAAGCCAGATAACACAAAGCGTCCTGTTTATAGCCTGCAAAGGTGTCAAGTTTATGGAACAGTGGCAAAAAGATTTAGTAGAAATCGTCGAAACAGTGGCTGATGAAGTAGAGCGCTTCTTCCTGGGAATGAGTGAAGTGGTAGACGCATTTTTTGAGCTAACGGAAGAAGTCACCGAGCAAGTACATAATAATATTGTTACTGAAGTCGATCAGTATCTACAGGATTTGGCTGAACCGATGTTGGAAGCTTACTGGGAACTGGAAGATATGGTAGCAGATGTCGATCCGGGTTTTCCTTATTCAGTTGAACCTACATCTGAAAAAAATCCTGCCTGTATCGGTTGTAGTCATTACCACGGTCAAGTTTATGGTGGTAATTTGTTAGTTTGTGCTATGCATCCCCACGGTTGTGAAGATGAGAATTGTCCAGACTGGGAGAAGGAAGAGTATTGAGGAGCAGAGGAGCAGAGGGGCAGAGGAGCAGAGGAGCAGAGGGGCAGGGGAAGTAAATGGTAAATTACAAATTACAACTAAAAACTAACAACTGACAAATGACAACCGATAAATTACCAGAAAGTGCATCCCAGGCAAACCAAGAAATGAAGTATGGCGAGCGCGACATTGCCGAAGGTAAACTAATTACCTTTCCGAATCCGCGTGTGGGGAGGCGATATGACATTAACATTACTTTGCCGGAATTTACTTGTAAATGTCCGTTTTCCGGGTATCCTGACTTTGCGACAATTTATGTTAGCTATGTGCCTGATGAACGGGTAGTGGAATTGAAGGCGCTCAAACTTTATATTAATAGTTACCGCGATCGCTACATTTCCCACGAAGAATCTGCCAATCAAATTTTGGATGATTTTGTGGCTGCTTGCGATCCGTTGGAAGTGACGGTAAAAGCAGATTTCACGCCTCGCGGTAATGTACATACTGTAGTTGAAGTGCGTCACCAAAAGTAACATCATTGCTGATGAGCGCAGATGGCATTAATCGGCTTCATTCAGCAATTTTCTTCACGGCAGATTGCACTTGAAGCACAACTTTTTTTGATAAAGGAATATATCCAAGCTCCAAACTGGATTTTTGCCCGTCAATCACAGCCCAATTCACAAAGTTTTTCAGTGCTTGAGCTTTGACTCGGTTTGGATATTGGCGATAAGTTAAAAGCCAGCTGTAAGTGACGATGGGATAAGACTGGGCGCCTGTAGGATCGGTGATAAAAGCAATCAAGTTATCACCTGGTAATTTCACTGCTTCTAAAGTTTGTGCTACAGATTCTGGTGTCGGCGTAATATAATTACCAGATTTATTTTCTAAAGCAGCCACAGGAAGCTTATTTTGTTTGGCGTAAATGTATTCTACATAGCCAATAGCTCCTGGTATCTGTTGAATCAGAGCGGTAACACCTTCGTTACCCTTTCCACCAACTCCCACTTGCCATGCTATCGATTTACCAGCCCCAATTTTGCTTTTCCATTCTGAACTTATGGCGCTTAGGTGTTGCGTAAACACGCTTGTAGTTCCACTACCATCTGTTCGGTGTACAACTTGAATCGGTAAATCAGGCAAACTTACACCTGGATTAGCTGCGGCTATTCTAGGATGATTCCAATTCGTAATTTGTCCGAGAAAGATATCTACGTAAACTTGGCGTGGTAGCCTGAGAACAGGTGGCACATTGACTTGAGGCGACTGCTGTGCAACTGGTGTGAGGTTATAAGCCAGCACAATAGAACCGGCAGTTATTGGCAAAGCAATTACTCCCCGTTTTATCTTGGCTGCTTGTTCCTTTGTAATTCCCACATCACTAGCTGCAAAATCTACAGTACCGTCGATGAGCTGTTGCACTCCAGCACTACTTCCTATAGCTTGATAGTTAATTTGTATATTGGGATTTTGCTGGTTGTAATCTGAAAGCCAGCGCTCATACAAAGGTGCGGGAAAACTTGCCCCAGTACCAACAAGGGAAATACGCTTTATGTTTTTTTGCTCGGCAGCGCAAGAAGCAATACTCAACAAGATAGCGATTAAAGGTAGAAGGCAAACCCGTCCCTGAGATTGAAGTTTGGCAGACATAGAAATTTTTTGTTCCAATGTTTAATAAATACCTCTAGTAATTTCAATGTTTGTAGGCGTGTGGACGTAATTAATTGTAAATAACTTTGAAACGGAGAGGGACGCAGAGGTTAACGCAAAGGTACGCAAAGTAATCCTCTGCGTACCTCTGCGATTTCCTTCTCTGCGAGACGCTAACGCTCCTAACGTCGCTACCGCTTCGCTTCGCTAATGCGAATGCGCCCCTCTGCGTTTAAACTTCAATCGCCGCCTCTTTCTCCTCACCTTTTGGCTGTGAACTCAGCCGATCTAAAATATCCAAAACTTCTTGCTCAAAAGCAACTTGGGCACGATTAGTTTTGCCACCTACATACAAGCGATCGCCTTTTTGTAATGCCCAGATTTGCGAGTGGGAAAAGTAACTCATCACTACACCCAGCATGAGCAAGCCAAACCCTGTGTAAACAATTGGTATGCCTGGATCGGCTTTAATTTGTAAGCCAGTGCTACCAATGACATCCAAAATTTTCAGCTTCACGCCATTAACTTCGGTGAACATCCCCGCGCGGACTGTATCAACAAGTTTGCCAGTGGCATCATAAATTAATACCATCCCTTGCAAGTCTTTCGCTAACAAAGAGACACCTTCACTCAAATCCGGTTTAGTCGGAACCCAGGTTCCCCAAATGCGCCCGTTACCGTTGGTGTTCAATTGCGCCATCGGTAGCTGAAAAATCGGGCTGTTGTTAAATTGAACGCGAACACCTGCAATTCCCCAATCAGTTTGATAAAAAGTTATGCCATGATAGCGCAGAGGCTCGTTGACAAAAATCTTCTTGTGGTCAATTTCCTTGCCCTGATTATTCAAGACAGACATATCCGAATAAAATTGATTGATGCCACCAGATGGAGTGTAATCAATCCAAAAACGATTGACGCGCACAGACCAATCTTTCGGGATTTTTGCTGCTAACGGGCCAGCATCGACAATATTTGTCACTTGAAATGTATCGCCACTAGCAACCATTTCCTGAGCGAGAAACCCAGTCATTGCCCCCCAAATTCCCCCTAGTAAAATACCGACGATGCCAATATGAACGATAATTGGGCCGATGCGTCCGACTATTCCTTTGCGGGCGTAAAGGAGATTTTCTTTTTCTTGATTTGGAAAAATTTTATAGCGGTGTTTTTGTAATATTTCGCTGAGGGAATTTAGGGAACCAGTATCTAGTTCTGCACTTAAAGCTAATTTTTGAAATTGTCGTGGTTCTTCGTAATATTTCCACCGCTGGGCAGCTTTTAGGGCTGGTAACTGACGCGTAAATGAACAGGCAGTTAAGCTAGTGCCAAATAAGATGAGTAATGCTAGGAACCACCAGGTACGATATACGTGGTCTAATCCAACTACTTGAATTACCTTCCAAGTTAAGAAACCAAATAAAGCTGGATGTTCTGGGTAGTTGGCTTGGTAAAATGCGGGTGACTGACCTTGTTCAATGACAGTACCAGTAGAGCTAAAGATGGCAATCAATAGCAGTAGTGCGATCGCTAATCGTAAGTTGGTCAGTATAGGCAAAAGCTCTTGGCGTAAGAACTGCCCAGGTACTGCCCACCATTTTATTTCTTTGGACGCTGAATCTTCTAAAGTCATTAGGTGTAAAATCTAACAAAAGTATTGATATTAAAAACTGCCAAGGGGAATTCGGGAAATTAAGGAAAATACACCGAATCCTACCAATAGTGCCCCACTAACTGGGTTAATCCAACCAGACCAGCGACGCAATTCTAGTAATTTTTTAATTGAAGCTGTAAAAGTACCCGCCAAAATCAATGGCGCTACATAACCTGCTGTATAAGAAAGTAGCAAAACAGCGCCTAAAATTAAGTCTTGTGTATTGGCAATCCAACCCAGCAAACTCGCTAAAACAGGCGTGCTACAAGGGGATGCGACTAAACCGAAAGTCAGCCCCAGTAAATAGGAACGCAATCCTGCTGGCAAATCTGACGAAATCCAATTGGTTTCATTCAACGATGGAAATTGTATAGGCAGTGCTTCTAATAAGTTCAGTCCCATGAGAATAGCGATAATGCTGACGATAATCGGCAAACCAATTCCCACTTGACCGTAGACTTTTCCGACTAAACCTGCTAAAATTCCCATCCCTGCCAATGTAGTTGCTAAACCTAAAGCAAACCAAGTTGATTGGGCGGCTGCTTGCAAGCGGTTTTTGGCTTCATAACCACCGATGTAACCAATGGTAATTGGCAGCATCGAAAGCATACAGGGTGTGAGACTGGTGAGCAAGCCAGCGGCAAAGATGATGCCAACGCTTACCACGCTAAGGTGTGTCAATTGGTTAGAAACGAGGCTGTTGGCAAATTGTTCGAGTTGGTAAATTTGGGTTTGCAGGTTATCAAACATGGGGAGTTTCTGAGCGGGAAATGCTTACTCTGCTTGAATTGTAGCTTAGTTTTGGTTTTTGAGTCAGCATAACCAAATTATCCAAACCTAATATCATCTAAATTTCATCTGCCCAAAGAAATGTATTTAAAATACAATTAAGCTCGGATTATCCCTGAAGAAGCACGGCTGGAGTGTTTGGCATGATGATTGCATTACCCGGATTTCAGATTGTCACTTTGTTAAAAGCAGGGGTAAAAGCAGTCATATACCGTGGAATTAAAGTTAAAGATCGGTGTCCGGTAATTATCAAAGGGCTACGTCCAGAACAGTGTACACCTAATAATATTGAACAACTCAAACATGAGTATGCGATCGCACAAAAGTTAAATACCGCAGCAGCAGTCAAAGCCTACGCCTTAGAGATGCATCAGGGAATCCCTTATTTAATTATGGAGGATTTTCAGGCGCGATCGCTTGACCAGTTGCTAGACCAATTTCAACAGCCTGTGCCGTTTCTGAAAATTGCCATTGAAATCACTAGTAAGCTTGCACAAATTCACACTCATCATATTGTCCACAAGGATATTAAGCCGCAAAATATTTTAATTAACCTCGAAACTAATCAGGTCAAAATTGCCGATTTTGGAATTGCTGCCTTCATTCCATACCAGCAGCAAATAGTTAGCAGTTCCAGTCGAATTGAAGGCAGTCTACCTTATTTGTCACCTGAGCAAACCGGGCGGATGAATCGAGGAATTGATCATCGTAGCGATTTGTATTCTCTGGGAATCACCTTTTATGAGATGCTGACAGGTCAGCTACCATTTCAAGGTAAAGACCCTTTAGAGTGGGTGCATTGTCATATTGCCAAATCTCCACCATCCCCGAATAAGTTAAAGTCTGATATTCCCCAAATACTCTGTGACATCATCATCAAATTGTTATCGAAGGTTGCAGAACAGAGGTATCAGAGCGCTTTAGGTTTGCAATTTGATCTGGAAATTTGCTTAAAACAATTGGAGACAACTGGACAAATTCAATCCTTTGTTTTGGGTGAACAAGATATCTCAGAGCGTTTTCAAATTCCTCAAAAATTGTATGGGCGAGAAGCAGAAATTGCCAAGCTTTTACAAGCATTTGAACGAGTTGTTAGGCAAGGTAAACCAGAACTGGTGTTAGTTTCTGGCTATGCTGGGGTTGGTAAATCTTCTTTAGTGAAAGAGATTCACAAGCCTATTGTGCGAGAACGCGGAGTTTTTATCTCTGGTAAGTTTGATCAGTACAAACGAGATATTCCTTACTCTACTATTGTTCAAGCTTTTCAAACACTTGTTAGACAAATTTTAACGCAGCCCGAAGCTCAACTGGTCGCTTGGAAAAAGCGAATACAAGCAGCGTTAGGGAACAATGGTAGATTGATCGCAGATGTAATTCCCGAAGTTGAATTAATTGTTGGAGAACAGCCTCCTATACCAGACTTGGGGCCTGCCGAATCTCAAAACCGATTCAATTTGGTGTTTCAGAATTTTATCAGCGTCTTTGCTCAAAAAGAGCATCCGCTCACTGTTTTTTTAGATGATATGCAGTGGGCAGACAGCGCTACTTTAAATTTAATTCAAACCGTCATTACTGGATCTAGTATCCAATATCTCTGCTTCATTTTGGTCTTTCGAGATAACGAAGTAGATGTTGTGCATCCCTTTAGTTTGATGATGGAGAAGATTCGCCAGTATGGAGCAAGAATAACTGAAATTATCCTTCCACCGTTGAATCTTGTTTATGTAAATCAGTTGATTGCTGATACGTTGCATAGTTCAGTAGAACAAGTAGAACCTCTTGCTCAATTGATTATCCAAAAAACTGACGGCAATCCTTTTTTTGTGAATGAGTTTCTGAAAACACTGCATCAAGAAAATTTGCTGATTTTTAACCCTCCTCAATTCCCCCTTAGTAAGGGCTACGGTGTACACACAAGTTGACCCAGAGCGAGTTTCCAGCCAAAAAATGTGGATTCAAACTGCTCAAGCCCGCGACTCAAAGTAGTAATTCCCGGAGGTTTTTGAGACCTATAACCAGACCAACCA
>JADEXV010000540.1 GCA_015206945.1 Nostocales cyanobacterium LEGE 12452
CCAGTACGTATAGCGTGCATTTTTAACTCATTAAATAGTTCAGTAGGTATCCAGAAATTGAGGTGGCTAACATCCTTTTCCTCCTTCGGAACGATTGGTTTCACCTGCTGAATCGGCGCCGTGCTTGGCTTGCTCTTTATCATCCCGGCCAGTCTAGACCGGTTTTCATCATATTCTTTGCTCATTGCTTATAAGTTAAGGAAGTAGACTAAAAATCTCCATCGACAAATCGACCATTTCCGTTTTGGCCTTATCATCATCGCTGTTAAATACACCAGCAGTCATGGGAGACCGAGCGTAGCTAACTCTCTGGTTAATGGTCGTTTTCAGGATCGGTAAAGTATACTGGTCCAAAATTTCTTTTACTTCGTCATTCAGGTTTGTGCGGGTGAGCATATTTAACACAACACCGGCCTTTAAAGACGGCTTTTTTTTCTTCGCCTGATCAAACAGAGCAATCGTCCCTCTCACGGCTAGGGCATCCAAGTAACCGGCCTTTGTTGGGATGAGCACGAAATCGCTCATAAGAAATATCTCTTGAAGCTTGTCGGTCAGATAGGGCGGCGTGTCTATAATAACAATATCATAACTTAGACGCGTCCCTTTCTGAATCTTCGATAAGGGTATAAGATCAATGTCTTTAAGAAATGGGCTGATGTCTGAGATTGAGCCCTGTAAATCCGTATCAGTGATTGCTACCTTCAAATCCTTACTTAGGCAGTAAGCTAGGTTAAGCGCGAGTGTCGTCTTACCTACACCACCCTTTTGATGTGCTACTGAAATAATAATCATATCGAGTGTATATATTTATATAATTATATACAAAGGTAGCAAAAATAACCATCTCAGCACCATTTGAAGGAAAAAAATTTACATATTTATATATTTATGTATTTATATAATATTCGCGAAAGCAACTTCTAGAAGACAACTAAAATGTGCGCACAGCGACATAAGCCGCAAATGAGCCCTGATATCGATCTCAAATTTCAACTTGACGAGTTCCTTCTAAATTAGTTAACATAGGTATCGTTATTATGTTACTATTAATAACAATCGGATTGCGGTGTATGTATGTGCGATGGTCACCCTCTAATAATTAATCTGGACAATGTGGATGTAATAACAGTAGGTGGTACTAAAGGCTACTACTAAAT
>JADEXV010000541.1 GCA_015206945.1 Nostocales cyanobacterium LEGE 12452
ACATAATATTTCTGATATAGCTCGTGTCCTAGAATAATTAGAGCAAAAACAGTGGACTAATTTATTTAATAATTTGGGATTAGAATCAACGAAGATTATTCATATCTGTGGTTTGGGAATTAAATTTAATCTCTATTTAAAATATATAATTTGATATGTCCGACTCTAAATTTACGACTCCTGTTATTCAAGAATTACTTGACTCAGAATTGTCTGAGCGATCGCCTATTCATTCTTTGCAGGAAAAGATTCTCGCAATCCGCAACAGTCCCCGCCCTGGACAGCAGCAAATGGCTGATTGGCAATCTGGGCCTTTGGCTATTTCAGCCGTTCCTGGTGCAGGCAAATCTACTGGGATGGCGGCGGCAGCAGCGATCGCGATCGCCCGTCAATATGAGCGTTCATCTTCCCGTCGTCAGTTGGTAGTCGTTACTTTTACTCGCTCCGCTGCTGCCAATATTAAAGCGAAGATTCGTAAATTTTTACGAGATGATTTATCTCTCCCTCAGACAGGCTTTTTTGTCTATACTTTACATGGTCTAGCCTTGAACATTGCTAACCGCCATTCTGATTTGTCGGGTTTGCAGTTAGAAAATGTCATATTAATTACACCAACTCAAAGTCACCGCTTTATCAGAACTGCTGTAGAACAATGGATTGTAAATAATCCAGATGTATATTTGCGGTTATTAGAAGGTCATCAATTTGATGGAGAAGAGACAGAAAGGTTGCGTCGTCAATCAGTACTGCGAACAGAAGTATTACCAGAATTGGCTAATACGGTAATTCATGAAGCAAAAAGTTCTGGGATATCGCCAGAATTGTTGCGGGAGTGGAGTAAACAAACCACAGACGAATATGCAATTTTGAGCATAGCAGCGGGATTATACGAGCAATATCAAAACTTAATGCGATCGCGTGATTTTATCGATTACGACGATATGATTTTAGCCGCACTGCGCGTTTTAGAAAACGACAGTGCCCGTCACATCGAGCAAAACCAAATATTCGCCGTCTTTGAAGACGAAGCCCAAGATTCTAGCCCACTTCAAACGCAGTTGTTAGAAATTTTGGCCAGTAATCGGGAATATCAGCGAGAGAATTCTCCACTCCCAACTCCCAACTCCTCACTCCCAACTCCCAAC
>JADEXV010000542.1 GCA_015206945.1 Nostocales cyanobacterium LEGE 12452
TGTTGCTTCTATGTTTCATAACAGCGTGGCTGAACTCATGGGCAACCACATCGATGGTACAAAAGAGAGAGGTATTTTGCTGTACACTCTTTCCAAATACGATGTATTTATTATCGACCATGCCGGAATAGTAGGCATAAGAATAATCGGTGCTCTGTGTCTCTTCTGAATTTTCGATGTATACTTTAAGTGGATCTACGCCAATGTCATCCAATCCTTTCCAGCTAAATCGTTGATCAAAGATTTTCATCGTAGTCTGAAACCCATAAAGTAGTTGAGCTGCTTCCGCGCTGAGGTAGGGAGTTGGATTGTCGGTGTACATATTGTCATAAGGAGACTTGTCCTCGAATGTGACAGTCGTGCCGTTGTCCGTTCCAAATAACCAGATAGGTGAGAAACCGTTTTCAGATAATGTTTGTAAGCGATAGATTTTTTCGCTTTGCGGATCTGGATTTATCGTGTGTTCCAATACTCGCAACGTCTGCATTCCCTGATAATAAGTCATTACCGTTTTGTCGACATTCTTAGCATTATGCAAATTTTGGGAGATCGCCGTGTAATGAAGCGCTAGAATAAGTGCTCCTATTAAAGCACACATTATTTTTTTCATATTAGTAGTGTTGTGTTAGAGATAGTTCCATTATTTACTTGACAACCAGAATAATATCGACGAACTGAAACCCGATTTTCCATTCATGCGAAAAGGAATTAGGATCAACAAAATTTGCCGTAATCACATGCGGGTTTACCTCAGGTTTCCCATTGAGAAATACAGAAAAGCGTGGTTGATCGAAGGGATAATAAAGAAGCGGATTGAAAATGTTTTTCATTTTAAGCCGCAACTTGTACTCACCCTGAGGCCTGTTGAATGCCTGCATGATTACGCCTGAGTTTTCAGAATCGACCAAAAGTTCTGTGACTTGATTACCGTTCGGATCAACAAGTGCTAACAGGTTGCCATCGGGGTCAATCAATTCTATTCCAAGGACATAATCGGAGGTTGCCCAGGAGAAGGCGTCGACATTATTTCGAAAAGCTTTCAATTCAATGGTAAAGTTGACGAGTTTCGGCGGCTGAGGCTGGTTGGAACCGCCGGCACCTACTGCTGAAAAAAGGTTCGACAGAAGGACGATTCCTGCAC
>JADEXV010000028.1 GCA_015206945.1 Nostocales cyanobacterium LEGE 12452
GTAAAGCTTGTAAAGAAGAGAAAAGTTGATTTTTAAGAGGTTTTTTGAGAAATTGCCAAAGTCTTTCAATTGGGTTGAGTTCAGGGGCTGATGCTGGTTGAAATAGAGGAATAATATTCTCTGGCCAACAAATCTTTGAACTTGTATGAGCAGGTGCTTGATCAATCTGTAAAATAGCGTAATCACCACCTAATTGCACAGATAGCCAGTCCAGGAATTGTTGAAAACACTCGCCATCCAGTTTGGGGTACTCATAAAGGAAATGATCGCAAGTCTTCGGTTCAATTGCACCATAAATCCAAAAATTTTCCCGTGGCCATTTCACCTCAACAGTAGGCTTAACTCCAGAGGCAGTAATCACTTTTCCTGTAAGAGTTTTCAGTCCCACCCTCGTTTCATCCTGGCACAGATAGCGAACACACTTGCCGGGTGCTAGACGTTCTTCTAAACAATTAAGAATAATTCCGAGTTTTTTTTAAATTCAGATACCAATTTCTCGTCTTGCTTATGGCTTTGAGGGCGAGGCACTTTTAGCTTTGCTCCTAATCGATATCGAACCCATGCATAAACCGTTGTATACTCTATATCTTGTCCATGTTCTTGCTTCAACCACTCAACTATTGCACCATAACTACTAAAGCCTTTTCCTGTTTTTAGCTCCTCCTCAAGTGCTGCGTAGTTTACCGCCGTAGGCATCGCTACGTCATCGATTTTCCGTTTTGCCCCTGGCGCTTTCTTGATTTCTAATAAGCCTGACAGTCCATCAGTTCTGTACTTCTGCAACCATCTCGTGACCGTTGAAGTATCTCTTGCCAAGCGTTTTCCGATTTCTTGCTGTTCCTTTACTTGTTTTGTTTTGATCCACCACAACATCTGTAATTTTTCTTTCTGATTTCCCAAGTTGGCTGTTTGGAGACGTTTTTTTAGTTCCTCTTCGCTCTCTGTAATTTCAATCTTAAACGGGCGGCTCATAGCTATTTAAACTTAGGAGTTGGCTTCTTACCATTATATGTAGCTTCATATTAAATTGGTATAAAGAGGAAACTACCATTTTTAGTAATATCTATCACAATTTCATGGCATTCATCGATTTATTTTCCCCCTATTTAGGGCTACCCATTATAGAACTCATTAGTTTCCAGATTGGTAGAAATCCCTGAACAAATCTATGCCTAGTATGCTCAACCACCGAAATTGAACAGAACTATGCAAATATATTGAAATCGGAGATCAGAAATATGTTTAGGAAGCTATGTTTAGTAGGAATCATCAGTTGATTGGAATAATTAAGTTAGTCTCATGCTTTTTAGTAATTATATGTCTTATTTTAGCGTGCTCAACCGTAAGTTCATTGACCAGTAGTTCATCCTTATTACCTCTTAGCGTCTGGTCTGCTTCAGCTATGAAGCGAATTGGAGTCACAGAAAAAGTGGGAGGTTCAACTAATATTACACTGTACCCTGCTCGTGGAGAATATGAACCATTTCAAATTGGTATTCAGGCACATGGCACCAGGCTTACTAATGTCAATGTTTCTATTTCCAATTTGAGCGGTCCAAACGATTATATTATTCCAAATAGTAACATCACGCTTTATAGAGAACATTATGTCTATGTCAACAATTCCAGCCCACACCGTGGAGGAGCTAATAAACCTTTAGATAAAGGCTGGTATGCTGATGGATTGATTCCCTTTGTAGATCCTTTAAAAAAACGAGATATAACTGGTGCCAGTTTGGATGCTGTTCCATTTAATCTAGATACTGGCAAGAATCAGCCTATTTGGGTTGATATATTTGTGCCTCGTGATTCGCTTGCAGGTCAGTATAGGGGCACATTTACCGTTACCAGCAATCAAGGGAAAAGTACTGGTCAGATCAATTTGAGAGTATGGGACTTTGAATTACCTCTACAGCCATCACTCAGTTCCGCTTTTTTGTTTTACCGAGATCAAACTAAACAAGCATCAGAGGAAATTCTCAGGCATAAGCTTAATCCCCAATTCAATTCTAATCCCAAGCTAAACTTGGAACGGGAACTCATTGATCGATGGGGTTTGAAGTCAGTTAATTTAGGCTTTTGGAGTGGAGCCGAGCTTGGCAATTGTCGGATGTTTCAAGCCCCTTCAGTAGCGGATATTCGAGCTGAGGCTGCACTTCATCAACCAGATTTATTTAAGTATGTTTATTCCGCAGACGAAATTAACGATTGTACAAATCTCTATGAGCCGATGAAGAGGTGGGGGCGCGCTATTCATAAAGCTGGATTTGCAAACTTGGCTGTGATGCCTCCTATCCCTGAACTCTATGATGATGGCTCGGGAACAGGTCGTTCAGCCGTTGATATTTGGGTTGTCTTACCAAGTGATTATGAAAAGTTTGCTAATAGCATCTCGCAAGTTTTGCAAAAGGGAGATCAAGTTTGGTCTTATAACTCCCTGGTGCAAGATAGTTATTCACCTAAATGGCAGATTGATTTTGCACCCCTTAATTTCAGAATTCAGCCCGGTTTTCTTAGTCAGAGTTTGGGACTAACAGGATTGTTATACTGGCGAGTTGATCTGTGGACTAGCAATCCCTGGAACGATATTCATACCTTTTTTGCTAAAAATGATAATAATCGTTTCTACCCAGGTGATGGGATGTTGGTCTACCCCAAAGAGCAAGTTGGGGTTAAAGGTGTGGTTCCGTCTATAAGGCTGAAATGGTTGAGAGAGGGCGTTGAAGACTATGAATATGTAGAGATACTGAAAAATCTAGGTCAAACTGACCGAGCATTAAAGGTTAGTAAGTTAGTTGGGCATAATTGGCAAAATTGGACACATAATCCCCAAGTCCTTGAATCAGCACGGCGTCAATTGGGTGAACAGATAGAGAGAATAAATAGGCTGTAACTTCTGCCTAACAAAATCTTCTGCCAAAGTCATAAAATTAGACACAGTCTCCGTTGCTCTAGTATCCAAGTGCAAGCATGACAACTAATTGATACTAACTTAATGGTAGAACAAATCAAAGCAATTTACGAGCGCATACTAGCAGACAGAGTCAAGAAGAAATATAAGACTATGAGTTGTATTCTAGTTACAGGTGTGGCAGGTTTCATTGGTTTTTCCCTGTGTCAAAAACTGCTATCTAAAGGCGATACAGTTGTAGGCTTAGATAATTTAAACGATTATTATGATGTTAAACTCAAATGCGATCGGCTTCAGCAACTACAGGAAAATGAAAACTTTAGCTTTTATAAATTAAATTTAGCAGATCGAGAAGGCATAGCTAAATTATTTAGAGATCATCAGTTTGATATTGTAGTCAACCTAGCTGCTCAAGCAGGCGTGCGCTACTCCATTCAAAATCCCCATGCTTACACAGACAGCAATCTAAGCGGTTTCATTAATATTTTGGAAGGTTGCCGTCATTCCCAAGTCAAACATCTAGTATTTGCTTCTTCAAGTTCCGTATACGGAGCCAATACTAAGATACCCTTTTCCGTAAACGACAATGTTGATCGCCCCATTAGCCTCTATGCCGCCACAAAAAAAGCTAATGAACTGATGGCATACACCTATAGTCATCTGTATTGCCTTCCAGCTACAGGACTACGCTTTTTTACAGTATATGGACCTTGGGGTCGCCCTGACATGGCTTACTATTCCTTTACAAAATCCATCTTGATAGGTGAACCAATTAACGTATTCAATTATGGCAAGATGCAAAGAGACTTTACTTACATTGACGATATTATTGAAGGTGTGGTGAGAGTTATTGATAAAATCCCTACATCAGATTTAGATGCAAGCATTCCTCCTTACAAAATCTATAACATCGGCAATAATCGACCTGTAGAATTACTACACTTTATTGAAGTGCTAGAAAGTCATTTGGGTAAAAAAGTACAGAAAAACTTTTTGCCAATGCAGCCGGGTGACGTTCCAATCACATATGCTGATGTTGATGATCTCGTACGAGATGTCGGGTTCAAACCGAGTACACCAATTGAAGTAGGATTAGAGAAATTTACATTGTGGTTCAAATCTTATTATGGCATTTAGTGCTTGGTAGATAAAATCATAGGGGGCAAAATGTAGCTGTCGCTAGATTTTACATGGTTTTTATGATAGAGCCTTTGTGATCAAGTGATTCGAAGAAGTGTTGAAGCTCATGATGGCTACTTATTTGTTATATTTTAATGTGAGAAAGCAGCAAAATGACACGTCGCCAATTTGCTGCTAGCATCCTTATTAACAGATTTCCAGTGGCAATCCAGCGTGCTTTTGCTAAAGTTATTACATTAAAAGAGTTTGTATCGGCAAAATATTTTGGTGTGGTCGGTGATAGTGTTACAGATGATGATAACGCGATTAAATCTGCGGTTACAGCAGTGATTAATCAAAGCCATAAGCAAGACGAGAAATTGGTATCTAAATTTAAAAAAAACTCGGAATCATTCTTGATTGTCTAGAAGAACATCTAGCACCCGGCAAGTGTGTTCCGCCACCAAAACTAGCTGCTAGCAATACACCCAAGCCGTAAGTTCCTGGGAATGAACCTAGCAAATCATAAAATGACGCCCAAGCAAAGTATTCCTTGCCTACCATTACCAAGGCAATGGGAAAGCCAAGATAACCAGTATTACCCAACATTGCGGCTAATATCAAGCTAGCCTGAGTTGATGGTTGGGAAACAGTCTTTCTAAAATAGGCTTGTCCTTTAATGGCTAACCAAGCTAAAAATGCTCCTAGTAAAATGGCTAGGTAAGCGATTGCAGGTGCAATCCAAATTTGCCCTGATAAACTAGATTGACGCAAAAACGATACTATGCTTATGGGTACTCCCACCCAAAAAAGAAACAGTCCTAAACGTGTAGGAACTGTTACAGGTAGTTTGCGTCCCAGGATAAAACCTACCAGGACTAATCCTCCCAGCTTGACGTATAGTTCTAAAAGGTTTGTCAAGATTGCGCCCAAGAACCACAGATGTAAAATGCTACCTGTTACGTCTACTTTTGTCCAGTGCAAAATCTGTTATGGCTATTCCACAAAAACAGGAGTTTACCCTTGAATAAGGCAGGGTTTTCTGGAAAACCGCAAAACTCATCGAATGACCTTGGTGATGATATTCCAGTGGCTGTACGCGATACCCCTGTTGCAGCACCTAAAATTTGGTTGCAACCCCGAATTATTTTGATTGGGGGATTTGCGGGATTTGTCTTGCTAGCTTTAATTAGCGGTTTTTTGTTTTTCGTCACAGCACCCAAAAAAACCGCCGATTCTCAACCTTTCCCAGCTACTTCTGCTCCTGCAACTCCAACGGCATCTAATAATTCCAGCGATACTGTGTTAGGGCATTTTCCATACCCAGAACCCCCTGAGTCAGAACTAGTAACCATCTCCGCAAATAGGGGCATTAGAATGCGAAAAACTGCTGCCCAAAAGTTTGAGGAGATGGTAGCAGCAGCCCGGAGTTCAGGTGTAATATTAGTGCCAATTTCTGCTTTTCGCTCAGTCAAAGACCAGGAGCAGTTATTTTTTGCTGTCGGTGCCCAGCGAAATCAAACGCCAGCACAACGAGCGGCTCTCAGCGCTCCTCCTGGTCATAGCGAACATCACACAGGTTATGCTGTGGATGTCGGAGACGGAGCAGTACCAGCAACTAATCTCCAAACAAACTTTGACAATACCAAAGCTTATCGGTGGCTGCAAGCAAATGCAGCGCGTTTTGGCTTTGAAATGTCATTTCCAAAAGATAATGCTCAAGGTGTGAGTTATGAGCCGTGGCACTGGCGTTTTGTAGGCGATCGCAATAGTTTAGAAATGTTCTACAAAGCCAGAAACTTGAAACCCGCTAAGATATCGCCATAAAAGACAGCAGACAGGAGTCAGGAGTAATTGGTTTTAACCCCTTTTTACTCCCTTTCCCCTAGTGGAGGCTGAAGCACCACTTCTTTAAGGGCTGGACAATAATATCCAGAGATTTCTTTAGCGATCGCATCTGGTCGAGAAATTTTATCGAGATTGCAAAGTAAAATCACGGTAATTTTGTCATCAATAAAGCGGGTAATGTTACTTGCGAATCCTAAAATTGAACCATTATGACCAACTACTCGGCGATCGCCATAATTCAATACCCACCAACCTAAACCTGCAACATATCTTAATTTTTCCCAATCATCGCCCTGATTGGAAAAATGAGGAGTCCACATCAAATCAAGGGTTGATTGCTTTAGTAGAGTTGCACCACAAAGCGCCTGTTCCCACTTCACCATATCTTTTACACTGGAAAGTTGACCTCCGGCAGAATAGGTAACAGAAGGACTGTAGTAAGGTTTGTTAACAAGCTTACTGTTTGGCAACCGATAGCCAGCAGCCCGGTGTGGCACTATATCACTGGGATTATTCATCACGGTTGCGTTCATTCCCAAAGGAGCAAAAATGCGATCGCGCAAGAAATCTCCATAAGATTGTCCAGTTACCTTTTCTAGGAGCAAACCCAGTAGATAGTAACCTGTGTTGTCATAGGCGCTAAACTCACCCGGTTGGAACTTGAGGGGTAGGTGAGTAACTAGAGCCAAAATTTCAGATTTAGATAAATCAAGATGAGTAATTTCCCAGTAGTTTGGGGCATCGGTATAACTAGGAATTCCAGACTGATGGGATAGAATATGCCCGATTGTGACATTTTGCCACGTTAGGGGTAGATGATCGAGATAGTTTGCGCTCGCATCATCTAGCGAAATTACCCCTTGTTCCACCAGCATCATTACGGCTGTAGCGGTGAAAGTTTTACCGACAGACGCAATTTCATAAATTGTGTGTTCAGTAGCTGGAACAGAATGTTCAATATTCGCCAGTCCATAGCCCTTAACTAAAACAGGCTCACCTTCCTGCGCCACTGCAACAGAAAGCCCCGGAATCTGGTTTTTAGTCATTACAGATCGGATATAGTCGTCAATCATAATTGACCTGATTTTTGTTTGGTGATGGGGAGATGAGGGCAGAGGATATAATCAACGTCCAATGCCCCATATCTAGCTTCATCTGCTATTTCCTGGATTTTCAGGCGCTGGTTTCTGATACTTACCTGGATACTTGCGCTGAAAATATTCTTCCATAATTTGTAAGATCATCGGCGCAGCAATGCTACCACCACCGCCACCAGAATGTTCAGCAAATGCCACAATTACAACTTCTGGCTGTTCAGCAGGTGCATAAGCTCCAAACCAAGCGTGATTTTGCTTAACACGCCCTTTCCACGCTTCAGCAGTGCCACTCTTACCAGCCACTAGAGGAACTGTTGGCTGCTTCAAAGCTTTACCCGTACCTTCTGCTACTACTTTCCGTAGTCCCTGACGGAGAACACTTATGGTTGTTGGCTTCATATTTAAAGATTCTCGCCAGCTTTTTGCTTCTTCATTGTCTTTAAGCAAATGTGGCTGGACTCGGTAGCCACCATTAGCAGGCACGGCAAACATAATGGCGACTTGTAAAGGTGTAGTTTGTAAAGCACCTTGACCAATTGACATATTAATGCTGTCACCTACAGTCCAAGGTATCTTCCAAGTTTTCTGCTTCCATGCCTCATCTGGTACTAAACCTTTTGCCTCTTCGTTGCCAAACTCAAAGCCAGTTCTTTTACCAAATCCATACTTGCGAGTCCACTCAATTAAAGTTGGGCCGCCAACTCCGCGACCAATTTGATAGAAGAAGGTATCACTACTCCACTGTAATGCTCCGACAAAACCCAATGGCCCGAACCCGGCGTGATTCCATTCACCAAATCGGGTGCCCCCAAAAGTTAAGGAACCGTAGGTTTGCAGGACTGTATTAGGAGAAAATTTACCTGATTCTAGACCGGCTGTGGTGGTGACAATTTTGAAGGTGCTAGCGGGTGGAAAGGCACTGAGAGCGCGATTCACCAAGGGATGATCTGCACCTTGGACAAATTCCCAATCTTTTTGGGTAAGTTTCTGTTTCGAGAAAATATTTGGGTCAAAGGTGGGATGAGATACCATTGCTAAAACAGCACCGTTCTTGGGGTCAAGAGCCACGATCGCACCGTCGCGATCGCCTAAAGCTTTTTCTGCTGTCTTTTGCATATTTAAATCTATGGTCAAGTGCAAATCGTTACCAGCTTTTGCTTGTTTCTCACCCAAAACCCGGAGCGGGCGACCTGCACCATCAACTTCTACTTGCTGACCACCCCATTCACCCCGCAGACTTTTCTCATAAGCTTTTTCAACTCCCATTTGACCAATCACATCACCCAATCTGTAACCTTCCTGCTTCTTTTCTTTTAACTGCTCGGCGGTCAGTTCTCGCGTATAACCTAATACATGAGCTAATTCCTTGCCGTGGGGATAATAGCGAACCGCCTCTGTAGAGATTTCCACGTCTTGAAGTTCGGCTTGATACTCCTTCAATGCTGTGATTTGCGCCTCGTTCAAGTCACGAGCGACCCGAATCAGTGAAGAAGAGTTAGCACCTGCCTCTTCTAATTTCTTTTCCATCTCTTCTTGGGTAACTTCGAGAATTTGAGATAGACGTGCTCCCACAACTGGCCATGCTGGCTTGGTATGTGCCATCGGCCACAAATATACAGAGCGAGGATAGCGAGTACTGGCTAAAAGTTTGCCATTGCGGTCAAAGATGTTGCCTCGTTCTGGTTGTTTGGGGATCATCCGAATTCGATTTGACTCGGCTCGTTTTCGGTGGCTTGCTCCTTCAGTAATTTGTAAGTATGCCAAACGAACACTGATACCAGTCATCATCAGTAGAGTAAATACAATTAAAAATATCGGCTGGAAACTCCTTCCAACTGTACGTGTATTTTTTTGTCCGCCAAGTGGAGATGGATTCAATAAACTCATAAGACAAAGAGAATTTCAAGATTAAGATTATTTTTAAACAATTAATTCTGTACCATTATTTGGATCATTGTTGCTGCCAAGTGATGGGAATAAAGACATAAGCACCAATTCAAAATTCAAAATGAATAAACGCAATTCCAGCCAACCTTTTAGCAATTGCTAATATGCAATTTTAAGGTATGTTAACTTCATTACAGAATATCTAACCAGTGGTGTAGTATCCAAAAATACCATAGCGTTATTGTTATTACTGAGTATGAAAGAATCGGGCGAGTATATTCTTGAACAATTGTTTTTGGCGGATACAATAAACCAAAGTGTCAAATATAGTCTGCCCAAAAGACTAGAGCAATTGACAAAATAACGTAATATCACGGCATTCTACTGAGGATTATGGCTCAAACTGTCATGCACAATCAGAGGGGGATAACAAGTTTTCAGCCACTTGATGTTGAACTGCGTAACGTCTTCAAGTTTTTTAACCAAGAACCAGCAGTAAATGGAATTGATTTGGATGTCAGACAAGGAGAATTTTTTAGTATTTTAGGCCCCTCCGGTTGTGGTAAAACAACGACACTGCGCTTAATTGCTGGGTTTGAAATTGCTGACGCTGGTAAGGTGTTAATTCAGGGTCAGTCCATGACTAATGTGCCCCCTTACCGCCGACCCGTCAATACTGTATTTCAAAGTTACGCTCTATTTAACCACCTGAATGTCTGGAATAACATCGCCTTTGGACTGCGGTTAAAAAAAATACCCAAATCTAAAATTGAAGCTAGAGTCCAAGAAGCTTTAAAACTGGTGAAAATGGAAAGTTTGCGATCGCGCTTTCCCAATCAACTTTCTGGTGGTCAACAGCAGCGAGTAGCTTTAGCAAGGGCTTTAGTCAACCATCCCACCGTCGTCCTACTGGATGAACCTTTAGGGGCGTTAGATTTAAAACTTCGTAAAGAAATGCAGGTTGAGTTATCAAATTTACACAAAGACTTGGGGTTAACCTTTGTGATGGTGACACACGACCAAGAAGAAGCATTGTCTTTGAGCGATCGCATTGCTGTGATGAATCAAGGCAAAATTGAACAAGTTGGCACTCCCAGCCAAATTTACGAACGTCCCTGTACATCCTTTGTTGCTGATTTTATTGGTGATACTAATTTATTCAGTGGTGAAATCGTCGCGGTAGACTCCTCTAATATTAAAATTTCCACAAAAATGGGACTATCAATCGTTATTAGCCGCGCTGAAGATACACCAACTGAATTATCACAAGCTGTAGTAGTGAGTGTGCGTCCAGAGAAAATACAGCTTTCGCTGTATCCACCTAATTTGCCAGTTAACTGCTTTGAAGGACGGCTTGTCAACGTTATGTATTTAGGCACACACGTTAATTATGTTATGGAATTAACAAATGGTATTAGCATTAATGTGTTGCAACCTAATACTTTTGGAACTTTACCAGACCGCGACACACCTATTTACGCCTGGTGGTCAGAAACTGATTGTTTAGCTATTAGTCAATAGTCAACCCCTTCTCTGCAAGACGCTGCGCGAATGGGGAAGTCAAAAGTCAAAAGTCAAAAGTCATAAAAAACAGCGGTAAACCAGTACAAATTCATGGTTAAAAAGTAAAAAGATAATCCCCATAAATAAATTTAGAAGCTGACAACCATTTTTTATTTTCTTTCTTTTAACTTTTTACTTTTGCCTTGTTGGTCAATGCTGAATTGGAATTGTAATTACAAACTCTGTTCCTACTGCTGGTATTGAATGACATTCTAGTTTGCCACGATGTGTTTCTGTGATGATTTGATAACTGATAAACATTCCCATACCTGTTCCCTTACCTACAGGCTTGTTGGTGAAAAACGGATTAAAAACTTGTTTTTGAATCTGTTCTGACATCCCTATTCCATTGTCAGCGATCGCAATTTTTACCCAACTATCATCTATCAGTGATGTACGAATGGCAATCGTAGGAGTTAACAACCCAGATGTTAAATTGTCTATTCTTAATTGTGCATTTTCAATTGTCCATTCTTCTAAAGCATCAATGGCATTCGCCAATATATTCATAAAGACCTGATTGAGTTCTCCGCCATAGCATTCCACTAAAGGTAATGTGCCGTAGTCTTTGATGACTTGAATGGCTGGAAGTTTTGTTGTTTCTTGGAAGCGATGTTGCAATACCATTAAAGTACTGTCGATGCTTTCGTGAATGTCTACTGCTTTAAACTCGGCTTCATCTATGCGTGAGAAGGTTCGTAACGACAGCACAATCTGACGGATGCGCTGAGTACCAACTTTCATCGAACTCAATATTCTTGGTACATCTTTCTGGATGTACTCTAGGTCAATCTCCTCACACAAAGCCTGAAATTCCAACTTATTACCAGATTGCTGCTGATGGTGAATTATTCGTAACAGGTCTTGAGTATATTCCTCAATATAGGTGAGATTACCGTGAATAAAATTAACGGGGTTGTTGATTTCGTGGGCAACTCCAGCCACAAGTTGACCCAAACTAGACATTTTTTCTGCTTGAATCATTTGTGCTTGAGTTTGTCTGAGTTCTTGAAGAGTTTGTGCTAAATTTTCCGTTTGTTGTCGTAGTTGGTCTTCCATCTGTTTGCGTTCACTGATATCCCTGGCGACACAAACAACGGTGTTTTCATCCATACTGGCAATATTCACCTCAAACCAAACCTCTCGGTCGCCTATAGGCAAGCTATATTCTACCTTTACAGTTTTTTGAGTTAAGAGTGCTTGTTGAATAGAGTTGAGAAAATAGTCCGCACAAACAGAGGATAAAACTTCATGTATTTTTCTGCCCAGCATTTCTGTAGGAGGTTGGTAGAGTAAGGGCGCACCGCTAGGAGCGATTTTGAGGTATCGTCCTTCGGCATCTAAGACAAGAATCACATCCTGCATAGCGTTGAACAAGGCTAGTAATTCTGCTTGCGAGGCTTTGATTAATTCTTCGGCTTGTTTGCGACTGCTGATATCGCTTATAGCGCCATGAAGACCTATAATTTCACCGTCTGAGTCGAAAATTGGCGAAGCCACTGACCTCATCCAGCACCAATCTCCATCTTTTTTTAGGTGGCGAAATTCTATTGCGATCCGCTGCCCCTTGGTTTCCACCATTTCTTGGATTTTTCTCTGGGCTAGAGGGAAATCATCAGGATGAAGCAGGGGGGCAAAGGTTTGACCAAGTAGGTCTGAAGGTTCCCATCCTAAAACATTTTTATACTGTGGTGAGACATAAGTAAAAAGACCTTGTACTGACATGGAAAAAATCAGGTCGCTGATATTTTCCACGAGTTGGCGATACTTAGCTTCACTCTCAGCCAAAGCAGTTGCCGCCGCTTGGTGATCCTGTCCGCGAATTTTCTTTGCTGATTCTACAAAGATAGAATTATCTGCCAATTTCGGCTGTAATTCTATCAGTTGTAAATCCTGTGGGACTTCATTAGTAACTAATTCACAAATTTGATGTTTTTCGGCTAACAGCGTAGTTGAATAAAGGTCTTGCAATGCTTCTAGCTGTTGCAGCAATTGGGCATTTTGCTGACGTAAAAGCGATATCTCTTCATTGATGTTGTTAGTAGACATGTTCAACTCCAATTTACTTTATTTAGTACTGTTTGCTAGGGTTGAGCCAGTCCTGCCTGACTCAGGACTTACACAAAAATTGCTCAAAAGCTTAATTTATCCAACCGCCAAGATGCGTTTCCTGCGTGAATGCTACGTGCCCATGAGCAACTGGGGTGACAGAATCTTCTTAGCTAAAGTTGGTCTACTCAGTACTGTTTATTGCCGCACTGGAATTGCAATTACAAACTCTGTACCTTTTCCGAGAGAGGAGTTGCAGTGTATTGAACCCCCATGTTTTTCCACAACAATTTGACGGGCGATCGCTAATCCTAAACCCGTTCCTTTTCCCACAGATTTCGTTGTAAACAAATGGTCAAATATCTTTTCCTTGATTGCTTCATTCATGCCATTAGCATTATCAGCAATCGTTATTTTTACTTGATTATCTTGCAATGAGGTTTGAATTGTAATCTTGTTAATATTTTCTTGAATTTCTGCAAAATCTCGCCCACTATTTGACTCATCCAAGGCATCAATGGCATTAGCTAGGATATTCATAAACACCTGGTTTAATTGTCCAGGAAAACATTCAACTTGAGGCAAAGTGCCATAATCGGTTATTACTTCAATTGCTGGACGTTGCTCATTGGCTTTGAGGCGATGTTTGAGAATTAAAATTGTACTTTCAATCCCTTCATGAATTTTAAATGGCACTTTGTAATCTTTATCAGCGCGGGAGAAAGTTCTTAAACTAGTGCTGATATTTTTCAGGCGATCGCACGCCATCACCATTGAATCTATTGCCTTGGGTAAATCTTCTAAACTATAATCTAAGTCAACTTCTTCTGCATGATCGATAATTTCAGCACCCGGATTAGTAAAACTTTCTTGATAAAGTTTCAAATGTTGCACAACATCAGCAATAGTGGGTTTAGTTTGTTTGAGACTTGCAGCAATAAAGCCCAAAGGATTATTCATTTCATGGGCTACGCCAGCAACTAAATTACCCAGTGCAGACATTTTCTCACTTTGAACAATTTGTAATTGGGCTTGTTGTAAATCTTCTAAGGCTGTTCCGAGTGCTTGAGATTTTTCTGTAACCGCTGATTCAGCTTGTTTGCGATCGCTAATATTAATAGTTGTTGCAACTATGCGATAAACTTTGCCTGCCCGGTCTTTTAATGGACTGAGTGTGGTTAACCACCAAGTTTTCTGGTCATGAAATGTTAGACATTCTTCATAGGTGATGGGTATTCCGCTTTGGAAACAACGCAGATAATTTTGAGATACTACGGCACCTTCATCACCATGTAAATCTTGCGGAGTTTTACCCAGCACTTGGGAAGCAGGTATACCAACTGCTAATTCACACGATTTACTCCATCCTGTGTACTCAAACTTACCATTATCCCGGACATCAATCACACAGATCAGACAGCCAACACCTTCGTAAATACTACTGAGGAACTTTTCTCGCTCCTGAAGATGATTATATAACTGGGCATTTTCCAAAGAAATTGCGGCTTGAGTGCAGAGGAAATTTATAACAGAAAGGCGATCGCTAGTAAATACTCCTTGAGTCAATTGATTTTCTAGGTAAAGAATTCCTACTAAACGCCCTTGATTAATAATCGGGGTACATAATACACTCTGGGGTTGTGTTCGGTGCATATATTCCCCAATCAACCCAATAGTATCTGTTTTGCAATTGTCTATAACAACTGTTTGTTGAGTATTTTTGACGTAATTGATAATTGTTGCGGGAATCTCTTGACAATTAGTGAGTGATTGTGGTTCCAGAATGGTTTGTATTTGGTCATGATTGATAAAGGTAATTGCCCTAACTTGCCAATTATCACCAGACACTTTCTTCAATAAGGGTTCCCCCCGCACGGTAGTGTCCTCATCTTGGGGAAGAATTAGTACAGCTTTCTTGGCGCCAGAGTTTTCTAGGATAATGTGGGTCAAGCTGGCAATGAGTTGATCTAATTCTAGAGAACTGGAGATAGCTTGAGCGGCTTTGAGGACAGAGGTAAAATCTAATGTCTGGGAAATACTAGTGCTGCCAGTGGTAGAAGTGCGCGTGGATGAGGAAGTGCTACGAAAGCTAATAGTTTCTAAGGTATTGAAGTTGATTCGTTGCTGTTGCAGAATTGATTGGAGTAGTTGGGGATAGCGTTTTTCTAAGTCTTCTATTTTGGCTTTTGCGCCCCAACGAGCGTAACAGTAGTATGCTTCTTGCATATATGCTTGAGCAACTCTTTCTTTACCGCAATCGAAATAAAATTTGGCTACTAATTCGTTGCTAAGTGCTTCTTCTTGGATATAGCCGTTGGCTTTAGCTAGAGTTATGGCGCGATCGTAATTTTCCAGTGCTTCTGCTTTATTGCCCAAAACTCTTTGTTTTTCAGCCTCAACTAAATGCCATTTATGCAGATGATTTGTGGGAGCATTTTGCGTACAACGGTACAGAGTGGTTTGATGGATTTCTACCTGGGCAAGAATTACGGAAAGTTCAATTTCTGGCTGGGTGGAAAATAGAGCTAGGTGCGTCAGGGCTGCGTAGAAATGGGAAATCGGAACAAAAATCAATCCTGATACTGCAAGTAAATACTTCTCCCCTTCCTCAATGTAAGCGATCGCAGCTTTGTAATCACCAAAAGAATAGGCAAGCAACAATTTGTAGATATACAACTCAGCCATCACCGTGAGTTCATTAGCCTGACGATGTTTGGCAATCATCACCGTTTCATCGTAGATACTGCCGCTCAAACAATCGGGCTGAATTGAGGTTTCCCTAAAGTTCTGTGCCGCCTGTCGCATAATACTCACATAAGTCTGGGCAGAATGTTGCTTCGCCTGAGTTAAGGCGGCGTTGTAACTTGCGATATCTAATTCCAAATTGCTAAGTTCAAAGCCGCTCCAAAAGACCGCATAGCTGTAACAACATACGTTATAGCCAGCATGTAAAAAATCGCCAGTTTCCATACCAGAGGTAAAACCAGCTTTCAGCAACGGTATCGTTGCCGAGAGAGCTTCTTGGTGATGCTGAATAAAGCCACCAAACAACATGGAAATCGTGGATTTGAATTCCCGCGCATTAAACCGATCTAGCAAATTCAATGCCAATTGCCCAAAACCGTAGCCCCCTTCAACCTCTCCCAAAAAGGCAGACAGCACCATTCCGTGCAGCGCATAGCCCACAGTGGACGCGGGCGTATTCCCAAACTGAAGCGATAGGCTGACCATTGTGCAGCTAATTAGAGGTAATAAACCCGGCATTCCTTGGAAAACGGGTGCAAACAACATTCCTAACAGTTGCATGGCTGCCTGTGCTTGAGGATCGGTCATCGCTGGTAAGTCAGCTAGTTCCTCAATTCGTTTGCCTGCGAGTTGACTAGCAAGGACTTGTAAAGCTTTACCAATCTCAGTATTGTTTGGCTCGATGGGTAGCTCAACTCTCAATTGTTTTAAGGCATCTCTGCCAACTGCGATCGCTTCCAATAGTCTGCTCTGGGCTGTCTGGGCAGCAATTTGAATTTCGTAAATTTTAACTTTGTCTAAAATCGTCTGGGCTGATTGCAACACCTGTACTGCTATCTGTTCCATGCCATCAAAGTCAGCATTTAAGTAGGCGGCTTCGGCGGCGGCAACATAGAGACTCAAAGTCAATTCATATCGATCTTCCCAGCAATTCACTGTGAGCAGCTCAATCCCGGTCTGTAAATAGACTCTGGCCGCAGTGTATGCGGTGGAATTTTTGGCTTTAGCTCCTGCTGCCAAGTTAAGTCGAGCCAAGGCTTCTCGCTCGTTTGATTGGGCGATCAATTCTTGCCCTAAATTCAAATGGCCGACAATATCAAACAGTTTTTCTTCTTGTTCTATTTGAGAAGAATTTTGTAGAAGTAATTGACCAATTTTGAGATGAGTTGCTTGTTTCTGGTTATCAGGAATTAGAGAATAGGCAGCTTGTTGCACTCTGTCATGTAAAAATCTATATTTGGCTAATTGTTTATTGGTATTCCCAGTTGACAGCCCCAATTGATCGTGACTTTCTCCCTGATAAAATTTATAAACATCACTAATTGGTAAAATCAACCCTTCTTGTAAAGCTTTCCATAAACTCGCAGCTGTTTCAATTTCTGATGACTCCCAAACAATCGCCAAGGTCGCTAAATCAAATTGATTGCCAATGCAAGCGGCTAACTGTAATACATTTTGAGTTGATTGAGGCAGTCTTCGTAATTGAAATACCATGAATTTAACAACATCATCTGTCACTGCTTGCTGATTTATTTGGGTGATATCACATTGCCACCCCCCCGTAGCCCCCCCTTGGTCAGGGGGGGTGAATTCAATTAATCCATCTTGGTGTAATGCCTTGAGAAACTGTATGGCAAAAAACGGATTACCTTGAGTTTTCTGAAATACCAATTGAGAAACAGGTAATGCCGAATCTTTCGTACATTTAAGTGTGTCAGTAACTAATTGATTTACTTGCGATTGACTTAGAGGCGCCAAGGTAATCGTATTAATTGTGGCTGCTGTTTTTTGGATATCACTCAAAGTCAATATTAATGGATGTGCTGAATTGACTTCGTTATCACGATAAGCACCAATTAAGAAAAGATGTTTTGTATCAGCCATTAATAACTGTATTAACATCAACGATGCTGAATCCGCCCATTGCAAATCATCTAAAAACATCACTAATGGATGTTTTTCACTGGTAAAGGCTTGGGTAAATTTCTGAAATAATAAATTAAACCGATTTTGGGCGGCAGTTCCTGATAATTCTGTAGCAGGTGCTTGTTTACCAATAATTCTTTCTAATTCGGGGATGACTTCAATAATTACCTGTCCATCATCACCTACAGCCGCTAAAATATTGGTTTTAAATTGCTGGATTTGAGCATCGCTTTCGGTTAATAATTGCCCCATTAAATCGCGGAAGGCTTGCACAAAAGCACTAAAGGGAATATTTCGTTGAAATTGGTCATATTTTCCTTTGATAAAATAACCGCGCTTTTTGACGATTGGTTTATGAACTTCGTTAACTACAACAGTTTTACCAATACCCGAAAAACCAGCCACCAGCATCATTTCTGTCGCATCTGTACTAACGCGCTCAAATGCTTGCAGCAGAGTTTCTACTTCTGTTTCTCGTCCATAAAGTTTATCAGGAATAATAAAGCGATCGCACGCATCCCGTTGAGCAATTGGGAAATGCTTAATTTCACCAGTTTTTTGGAGTTGAGATAAACAAGTTTCTAAATCAAATTTCAGTCCCAATGCACTCTGATAGCGGTCTTCAGCATTTTTTGCCATCAATTTCATGACAATATCTGACAACACTTGCGGAATCTCTTCACTTTTAACTTCCTGAAGAGATGGTGGAAGTTTTGCTAGATGACAATGTACCAACTCCATCGGATCGTTTGAATGGAACGGTAACTCACCCGTAAGTAGTTCATAAAAAGTGACACCTAAAGAATAGAAATCAGTCCGGTAGTCAATCCCCCGATTCATTCTTCCTGTTTGTTCGGGAGAAATATAACCAAGTGTCCCTTCTAAAACATTGGGATTCATCAATGTTTGAGTTTCCCGTGGTAGTAGGGATGAAATACTAAAGTCAATTAATTTAACTTGTTTGGTTTCTGGATTAATTAAAACATTGGCGGGTTTGATATCTTTATGAATAATCCGATCGCGATACAATATATCTAAGGTGTTGCACAGTGCGATCGCTATTTCTAAAAACTCCATCAAAGATTCTACACTTCCCCTGACTCCCCACTCCGATTCGGCTATGCTCACGGCAAGCCTACTACCTACTCCCCATTCTTTAAGAGAAATCCCCCCAAAATCCTCCATCACCAACGCATAGCCATTTTGATAGGGTTCCAGGCTGTAGGTTTGAATGATTAGAGGTGAGTTAAGATTTTTAGCAATAGTGTACTGGTTGCGAAACGACAAAAGTTCACTGAAACTTGGATAAGGATTTTTCAGCAGTTTAATCACTACTCTTAATGAGTCAGTTTCTCGATACCCTCGATAAACCAGCGTTCTAGAACCATTGTAGAGTTCTTCGCTAACCTTGTATCCGGGAATATTGACAAGAGTGCTAACCATACTGCTAAATCTTTAAGGCTTCCAGATTTAGTGTTCCCAGAATATATAAAGTTATTTATAAAGAAGAGCAAAAATTTATGCCGGAATTTCAATTAAAAACTCTGTACCTTCACCTATAACTGAGTTAAAACTAAGTTTTCCGCCGTGGGTTTCTTCAATGATTTGACGAGCGATCGCGAGTCCCAATCCTGTACCTTTACCAACAGCTTTTGTCGTAAATAAATGGTCAAATATTTTTTGTCTAACTTCTTCGCTTATCCCCTTGCCATTATCAGTAATTAAAACTTTAATTAGATTATTTTCGACTGAGGTTGTAATTGTAATGCAGTTAGGATTGGCTTTAATTTCTTCAAAGCTGAGTCCATAATTAGATTCATCTAATGCATCAATAGCATTTGCTAGAAGATTCATAAATACCTGATTTAATTGACCGGGGAAACATTCTACTTGAGGTAAATTACCGTAGTTTGCAACAATTTGAATCGCCGGACGTTGTTCATTGGCCTTGAGACGATGTTTGAGAATGAGAATAGTGCTATCAATACCTTGGTGGATATTGAAAGGTACTTTGTAGTCTTGATCGGCACGAGAGAAAGTTCTCAAACTGGTGCTGATGTTCTTTAGCCTGTCACACGCCATAGACATAGAATCAATCATCTTGGGTAAGTCTTCTAAGCTATAATCCAAGTCGATTTCTTCAGCGTGGTCTTCGATTTTATCGCTTTTGTTGGGTAAACTTCCTTGATATAGTCTGAGATGTTCAACAATATCAGCGATAGTAGGTTTCGCTTGTTTGAGACTAGCAGCAATAAAACCAAGGGGATTATTCATTTCGTGAGCTACACCAGCAACTAAGTTGCCTAGTGCAGACATTTTCTCAGTTTGCACCATTTGTAATTGTGCTTGTTGCAGGTTTTGTACAGCAGTTTCTAGCTCTTGTGCTTTTTCTTGAAGTTGGACTTCGGCAACTTTGCGTTCGCGTAGCGCAGCTTGTTGTTCTGTAATATCATCTGCTAGGGAAGCAACTCCGATTAACTTGCCATCTGCATTTACAAGCGGATTGTTATACCAAGCACAAATGATAATTTTACCATCCTTTGTCACATTTTCATTGATACTGTAATTGCCGCCCTCCTGCGATATAATTTCGACGCTGACTCGCTCCATTTCTACTTGAATCTTTTGAGGAATGATGAATTTGAATCCACAACCCAAAGCCTCTTGTTTGCTGTAGCCAAAGATTTTTTCTGCGGCTGGGTTCCAGTCAGTAACTTGATAATTGGTATCCCACTCTATAACTGCCAGTGGAGTTTGCTGAACCAATAGCTGGAGTCGTTGCTGGGATGCTTGAAAGACAGACTGGGCGGCGCTTAACTCCTCAAGCGATCGCTCTAGCTGTTGGGAATACTCTAACGATCGCTCATACAGTCGAGCATTTTCCAGAGAAATTGCTGCTTGAGCGCAAAGTAAGTTTAGCAGTTCGACGCGATCGCTCGTGAACGCCCCGGTCACTAAATTATTTTCTAGATATAAAATGCCCAGCAACTTTCCTTGATGTAAAATTGGGCTACATAATATACTCTTCGGTTGCTGACGCATGATATAGGGGTCATTGGCTAAGTTCGGATCGGCGATCGCATTAATTAGCACAACCGTCTGCCTGTTGTGCTTGACTTTGTAAATCAGCTTTAGGGGAATATCTTGACTATCCTCAACGGCAAGGCGTTGCAATACAACTGGCTCCGACCCCTCGGTAATTGACCCTTTGATCAGCAGGCGATCGTCTCGCAACAGCATTAACACACACTTATCGGCTCCTGCATTTTCGATGACGATTCTAAGTAATGATGAAAGCAGTTTTTCGAGTTCGATTTCGCCGGAGATAGTATGAGAAGCTTTGAGAATGGCTGCTAAATCCAAAGCTACAGAAGCACTACCACTGGAAGTAGGGGAACTGATGGATGTGACGCTACCCAAAGCAAATATAGTTTCGTAAGTTGAGAGAGTCGAACGGGTTTGCTGTAATATGGAAGCAAGTAATTGGGGATAGCGTTTTTCTAAGTCGGCAACTTTGGCTTTTGCACCCCAACGGGCGTAGCAGTAGTATGCTTCTTGCATATATATTTGAGCGATTTTTTCTTTATCCCAATTGAGATAAAATTTAGCGGCTAGTTCATTTGCTAAAGCTTCTTCTTGAATATATTCGTTTTCTTTGGCTCCCAAAATTGCCCGATCGTATAGCTCAATGGCTGTGCATTTCTGTCCTAAAACTCGACATTTTTCGGCTTCTACGAGATCGACCTTATGCTGATGATTCATCGGTGCATGGTGCGCCCAGTGCTGTAACTTAGTTTGGTTTTCTGCCACCCGTTCTAATACAGTTGATACTTCCGAGGATGGTTGACTCAATAGTGCTAGAGCTACCAAAGAATCATAGAAATAAAACGCAGGTTCGGCAACTGTTCCCGCACCCGACATGAAATAGTTTCTGCACTCAAAGGCATAGTTATTGGCTGGCTCAACTTTCCCAAACAAAAAGCAAAGCATCAACTTATACGAATAGAAAATATATAATCCATATATATCATTTGCAGACTGCAAGAGGGGGATAAATTCTGTCTCTTGGAAAGCCGATCCAGACAAAATGGTGGGATGCTTTGCCAAACCTAGTAAATTTGAAATTACTTGCCAATCAATCAGACAGTAATTAGCTGCTCCCAATTGCTTCAGTTGCACTAATGCATGGTAGTAAGTGCGTGTATCTTCCTCCAAGTTAGCAAGGGGTTGACCGCACCAAAAAGAAATTAAACAGAAATTGTGAACCGCATAACCAGCGTATTCCAGGTTTCCAACTTCTAGCCCAAGGGTATAACTCTCACTCAAGAGGGGTAACATTTCTTTGAGGTGAGATTTGCGGTGGAGGATAAAATTTCCCAGCAGGAAAAATACTTCCAGTTTACTTGCTTTATCATCGAATTTTGCTGCCACATTCAATGCCAACTGTCCAAACTGTGCAGCTAAATCTATATTCTGCATATTACAGAGAACTAAGCTGTAACAAGTATAGTTAGTAGCAGAAACAGATATATTGCCGTGCCGCAGGAATAATTTGACTAACAAGGTAGCTAGTAATGGATACAAAAGAGATCCACAAGTGTAAGCTGCTGCCATGATGCTGCTGGCAATCTGAGTAATGGCGATTTTATTTGCATCTGTCATCACAGGGAGGTAGACAAAATCTGCAATTTGGCGATCGCCAATCAATTCATTAATTTCTTGGATTGACTGTTGAATATCAGCTGGTGTGGGTGATTCGGCGATCGTTACGCCCAACTGTTGCAGCAGCTTGATGCCGATCGCCAGTACTTCACTGAGTTGACGCTGGGAAGTCTTGGCTTGAATCCTAATGCGGTAAACATTGACCTGTTCTAGTAAAGAATGTGCTTGTTCGGTGACAAGATCGATAAACTTTTCCATCGTCTCAAAGTCACCGCATAACATTGCCACTTCCGCCGCTAATTCATGAAAAGCGAGGGTCATTTCGTATTGCTGTTGCCAAGCGTCTTCTCCCAACAAAGACAATCCAACTACGGCATATTCACGCGCTGCTTGATAGGCGGTGGCAGTTCTGGCTTTGCGACAGGTGATGAGGTTAAGTTGCGCTAGTTCATTTCGCTGTGTTTGTTCGCCAATTAAAGCCGTGCCGTAATTTAATTGATTGACGATTTCAAAAATCCGGTCAACTCTAGCTTCTGGGGAAATCTGTTGGAGTAATAGTTGTCCGATTTGGTAATGAATCGTCTGTTTTTGGTCGTCGGGAATCAAGGAATAGGCGGCTTGTTGGACGCGATCGTGCAGAAAACGATATGTTACATTTTCTTCGATATTGTCAGTATTTTTATCTGCTCGCTCGTGGCTCAAATAAAATTTATAAACCTCACTTTGAGGAAGAATCAAGCCTTCCTGTAAAGCTTTCCACAAAACATCCGCTACATCTACTGCCGATTGCTCTGAAACAATAGCAAGTGTATTTAAATCAAATCGGTTGCCAATGCAAGCGGCTAATTTGAGTATTTGTTGCGTTTTGCTAGATAATTTCTGCAACTGCTGTTCCATAAATTCTACGACATCATCGGTGAGCGATCGCGCAGTGATTTGGGCGATATCGCATTCCCAATATCCTCGCTCGTAGTTAAACACAATCTGTCTATCTTCGTGTAACGCTTTGAGAAATTGGGTGGCAAAGAAGGGATTGCCTTTAGTTTTTTGATAGATTAACTCAGTCAGTGGTAGCGCTAAAACTGTTGAACAACTGAGGGTATCGACAATCAAATCATTAATATGGGTTTGACTCAAAGGATTTAGGGTCAGGGTATTGACGGTTGCCTCAGCTTTCTTCATCTCTTCGAGTCTCAGCATTAGGGGATGTGCTGGAAAAACTTCGTTATCTCGATAGGCTCCGATGATGAACAGATAGCCCACCTCGCTTGGACTCATCAACACTTGGATCAATTTGAGCGAGGCTGAATCTGCCCACTGCAAGTCATCTAGAAACATCACTAACGGATGTTCTGGTGTGGTGAAGACGGCAATGAATTTCAAAAATAACAAGTTGAAGCGGTTCTGGGCGGCACTACCATTGAGTTCTGGGGCTGCTGGTTGTTTGCCGAGAATTTGCTCTAGTTCGGGAATTACTTCGATGAGGACTTGGCTGTTGTCTCCCAAGGCTGAGAGAATTTTGTCTTTCCACTGCGCCAGTTGCTCATCAGTTTCGCTCAACAATTGTCCGATTAAATCTCGGAAAGCCTGTACAAAGGCACTAAAGGGAATATTGCGTTGAAATTGGTCGTATTTGCCTTTGATAAAGTAGCCGCGTTGTCTCACAATCGGCTTATGCACTTCGTTGACAATGGCAGTTTTACCAATCCCGGAAAACCCAGCAACCAACATCATTTCTGTTGCACCAAGGCTGATTCTATCAAAGGCTTGGAGTAGATTTTCTACTTCGGCTTCTCTGCCATAAAGTTTATCGGGAATGATGAAGCGATCGCACACATCTCTCTGTGCAATTTCAAAACTTAGAATTTCACCAGTTTCTTGCAGTTGTTCTAAACAATTCTCTAAATCAAACTTCAGTCCCAATGCACTTTGATAGCGGTCTTCGGCGTTTTTCGCCATTAATTTCATCACAATCTCGCAAAGAACTTGGGGAATTTCTTTTTCGGTTCTGCTGCTCAATTTCTCTGGAAGTTTGGCAATATGAGAATGTACCAATTCCATCGGTTCGTTTGAATGAAATGGTAATTCATCTGTAAGTAATTCGTAGAAAGTTACGCCGAGTGAATAGAAGTCTGTGCGATAGTCAATGCCCCGATTCATTCTGCCTGTTTGTTCGGGTGAAATGTAAGCTAGTGTCCCTTCTAACACATTGGGATTGACGAAACTTTGGGTTTCTCTTGGTAATAAAGAGGCAATACTAAAGTCGATTAATTTAACTTGTTTAGTTTCGGGATTAATTAATATATTGCTGGGTTTAATATCTTTATGAATAATCCGCTCGTGGTAGAGTAAATTTAAGATATCGCAGAGGACGATCGCAATTTTTAAAAATTCTTGTAAAGACGTAATATTATTTTTAAGTAAATAATTCTTCAGCGAAGTTCCCCCAAAATCTTCCATTACCAGTGCATAGCCATTCTGATAGGCTTGGAGGCTGTAGCTTTGGACGATTAGCGATGAGTTGAGATTTTTAGCAATGGTGTACTGATTGCGAAACGACAAGAGTTCGCTAAAACTGGGATAGGGATTTTTCAGCAGTTTAATTACCACTGGTAATAAGTCAGTCTCTCGAACTGCTCGATAAACCAGCGTTCTCGAACCATTGTAGAGTTCTTCGCTAACCTTGTATCCAGGAATATTTACAAAAGTGCTAACCATGCTGCTAAATCTTTAAGACTCCAGATTTAGTATTCCCAGATGTCTGAAGCTGTTTACAAAACGAGCCAAAAATTATACTGGAATTTCAATGGTAAATTCTGTCCCCTTACCCACAACTGAGTTAAAATGTAATTTTCCGTTGTGGGTTTCTTCGACGATTTTTCGAGCGATTGCGAGTCCCAATCCTGTACCTTTCCCAACAGCTTTTGTAGTAAATAAATGGTCAAATATTTTTGATTTTATTTGTTCATTCATTCCCTTACCATTATCTTTAATCTTAATAATTAACTTTTGTTTATTTTCACTAAGTTGAGTAATAATTGTGATGCAATTGGGATTGGTTTTTATTGCTTCAAAACTACGCCCAATATTTGACTCTTCCAAAGCATCAATAGCATTTGCCAGAATGTTCATAAACACTTGATTCAACTGTCCAGCAAAGCATTCTACTAATGGGATCTGACCATATTCTTTGATAACTTGAATTTCTGGGTGAGTTTCTGAAGCTTTGAGGCGATGTTTGAGAATCAGGAGAGTGCTGTCGATGCCATCATGAATGTTACAAGCAATGGGGCGATCGCTATCAGCACGAGAGAAGGTTCGTAAAGAAGTACTAATATCCCGAATTCGCTTCACCCCTTCTTCCATAGAACCCACTAACTTCGGTAAGTCTTCGCGGATATAATCGAAGTCAATTGCTTCGATTTCGTCTTTAATTATTCCACTGGGATGAGAATATTCCTGTTGATACAAGTCAATTAAGCCAAATATATCCTTGATATAATCTAAAGCGGGTTGAATATTGCCGCCCAGGAAGCCAACAGGGTTATTAATTTCATGTGCCACTCCCGCTACAAGGTTTCCCAGCGCCGACATTTTTTCACTTTGCACCAATTGTACTTGTGTGCCTTGAAGTTCTGCTAGTGCTTCTTCTAAATTTTGTTTTTGTTGTTTGAGTTCTTCTTGTGCCAGTTGACGTTCGGTAATGTCTTCTGTCACTAATAAAATGCCAAACACATTTCCCTTGGCATCGCGTAAAGGCATCTTGCTCGTATTTAACCAAATTCGCTGACCATCCGACCGTTGCCATTGTTCAGTTATGTGGAGTTCTGGTTGTCCAGACTCCATGACGCGGCGATCGCACACACGATACCAATCGGATTCTTCTTTACTTATCAGTAAGTCATAGTCAGTTTTACCCACAATTTCATCAGGTGAACTTAAGTTTAGTACATTAGCCAAACTTTGATTACAGCCCAAATAAACTGAATTGCTATCTTTCCAGGCTACCCAGTGGGGAATAGTATCAAATACTAAGCGCATCAATTGTTGAGTTTGTTTGAGGGTTTCAATCGATGCAAATAATTCCTGATTTCGTTCAGTAACTCGTTGCTCTAGTTGCTGGGTGAGTTGTTGCAGTTCTGTATTTCTGGCTTCAAGAGACTGGCTCAATTGGCTAAGTTTTAGATGAGTTCGCACCCGTGCTAAAACTTCACCTTGTTGAAACGGTTTGGTGATATAGTCAATAGCTCCAAGTTCAAGGCCTGTAACTTTATTCACCGATTCAGACAGGGCGGTGATAAAAATAATTGGAATATTTTGGGTTTTTGGATTGGCTTTGATGTGCTGACAGGTTTCAAAGCCATTCATCCCTGGCATCATCACATCTAGTAAAATCAAAGATACTGGAGTATGTTCTAATTGCTGTAGCGCACTTTCACCACTGGTGGCGATCGCAACTTCAAAACCAGCTTGGGCTAAGGTGTCTGAAAGCACCTTCAAGTTATTTGGCACATCATCGACAATCAGGATAATGCCATTATCAAAGACGTTGGTAACAGGATTGTTAAATGTAAGGGAATTACTAGAGAATGCTGCCATAGCAAAAATGGGGATTGGGATTACAAGAATTCTTTTCTAGTGTCATAGTGGTCAGTACCTTCGATTAGTGAAGATACTGTTCAATGAATGCTCGGATTTTTTCAGTCTGGAAATTATCTGCATACTCACGTATCGCTTTAACAAATGGTTGGTATCGCTCATCTGTTTTTTCCAAAGTTTTTAGCTGTTGCTCGATCGCCATCAAGCGTCCCTGCAACGCCAATGTGTGCAACTGCGACAAAACCACCTCGGTTGGGGGAACGATCTCGTCTGGAGTGGATGAAGATATTGCCTCTGAGTTGGCTGTCATTGCCTCCACAGCAGTGGAGTTTTGGTCATAAATCCATTTCAGATTCAGGTATTTTTCCAACAACTTCAGCAGTGCTGAGGCTTCTACAGGCTTAGATAAAAACGCATCGGCTCCAGCTGCAATACTCTCATTTTGGTTACTTTCAAATACACTAGCTGAAGAAGCGATCGCTGGAACATTCTGCAACTCAGGAATCTGTCGCAACTGTCGCAGCATTTCATAACCATCCATTTCTGGCATCATCAAGTCTGTAATAATCAGATCGGGATGAATCTTTTTCGCCTTGTCCAATCCTTCTTTAGCGTTGTTGACGGCAATCACTGCAAAACCCAAAGGTTCCAGTAAACTCACCAAAACTGACCGATTTTCCCAACGGTCGTCGACTATCAGCACCTGCCGCTTACTGCCTTCAAATCCCACAATCTTGCCTTGCTTAGTTATTCGCAGACTTACTGCCCATTCTTGAGCTTCGGGAAGTTCGACCTCAAACCAGAAAGTGCTACCTTGTCCAAGTTTACTGTCCACATTTAGGGTGCTACCCATCAGAGAAACGATTTGCAGACTGATTGCTAGTCCTAGTCCAGTTCCTTCTCCTTGTTTCTTCACATCGCCCACTTGTTCAAAGGGTTGAAAGATTTTTGTGAGTCCGATTGGCGATATCCCAACCCCTGTATCTTCTACCTCAAAGCGAATTTGATAGGTTGCAGCTTCCAATTTGTGAGCTTTAACGCGAAATGTAACTCCGCCTTCGTCAGTAAACTTAATCGCATTCCCTAATAAGTTAATCAACACTTGGCGTAGGCGTTTTTCATCGACTCTAATGCCAACAGGTAAATTAGAATCAGGTTGATAGGTAAAAGAAATTCCTTTTTGACTAGCACGCACGCGCATCATCTCTGCAATGCCTTCCAAAAGTGCCGGGAAATTGGTATCGCTAGGATATAATTCCAACTTTCGGGCTTCGATTTTGGCGAGGTCAAGGATATCGTTAATCAGATTGAGCAAATGATTGCCGCACTGATAGATGATATCTACACCTTTTTTAGCTTGTTCTCTTAAGGGTTCACCATTTTGGAGAATTTGGGCATAGCCCAGAATGCCATTGAGCGGAGTTCGCAATTCATGGCTCATGTTAGCCAGAAACTCGCTCTTGGCAAGGTTAGCAGTATCGGCTTTCTCTTTTGCTTCTGCTAGTTGTAGCGTCCGTTCTTCTACCTTTTGTTCTAAGGTGGCAAAGGAGGTTTGCAACTGCTTGGCCATGCTGTTAAAAGATGCGGAAAGTTCTCCCAGCTCATCGGTGCGATTACTTGCTAGAGTCGCATTCCAATTCCCTGTTTCTAATTGCTTGGCGGCGCTATTGAGTTGTAAAATCGGTAGCACTACCAGCGATCGCGATAGCCAACCCACTAAAAATACAGTCAATAACAACACAGCCAAAAAATTTACCAAAGCAAATGCCGCTACCGAATATTCCTGGCGCACTACAGAACTTGCATCCAATTCAACCACCAAGAATCCATTTACCCGACCCTGGAGATTGGTAATTGGGGCATAACCGTAAAGAATAGTTTCGCCATTTGCAGTTTTGTGAAATTCTGGCTCGACAAACGGTGCATTTTGGGCAACGGCTGTATACAAATCATCTAACGACTTTGTGTAATCCATGCCAATCAATACAGTTTTGTCTCGGTCGGCAGGGTCATAGTTTAAGACATAGACAAATTTCTTATTTGGTTGTTCGCGTACCGTATAGATACGTAGAATATCTTTACTAGTTGCTTGAATAGCTACAAGTCTATCTTGATTGATTTTGTAAAAGGCTGAGGTGCGATCGCTTGGTTTAACAATCAATCCATGATAATCGCTGTCGATTTGTGGAACTGCCAGACTGACAATCGCCAAAAGACGATTACGGATTGCCTGCCGTTGACTAGAATACAACTGCCAGTACATCCAAGAAGCTATTGTTCCAGCCATCACTGCGATTAGCACTGAATAAGAAGCAATGATTTTTGTGCTGAGGTTCCAATTTCGCACGCTCTGTGGCTCCTTTTACAGCCCCAAACTACTGAGATGGACAGTGCATTGTTAGTCACCTCCAATGTTGTTTTTGCCCAATTATTTCTAAGATGCCCACTTCACCTGTCAAATGAACAGTTGGATTAAGGATTGGAGACTTCTCTGGCTGTCGTATTTAGGGGGTTTAGCCCAAGGGTGGCGCGGTAAGCAGCGCGTTGAGACTCCAGCCCTACTTTGTTAGTAATCTGTTCCCATCTTTGTTCAATCTGCTGCATTGCCTGCTCGGTTGTAATTTTGTTCCCTAAGAACTTAGATACAACGTCATCAAGAACTTCAAATTGATATTGTTGATTATGGGGAATGGTCAAACTCAAAACCATATTAGGACTATTCAAGCTGATGCCGAGCGCTGCGAGATAGTTGTTGGCTGCTTCAGACGACATCCCAGATTTAATCCAGGGATCTGAGTTTTTAAATTGCGAAATTCGGTAGGGATTGAAGCCCGTTGCCCCAATCGTCACATCCACGTTAGCCTGAGCAGGTTGACTCATGTAAGAGAAAAACGCATAAGCGGCATCCTTCACTTTTGATGCTGTCTTGGCATGAATTACACTTGTCCAACCGATATTGGCAGCGTAGGGTGCATGATTGACACCATCAATAGCGTAAGGACAGGTAAACTTATCGCAGGCAACTAGTTTGTTAGTCTTGCGATCGAGTACTTGAGTACTGCCTGGAGTGATGACAGCCCCTACTTTATCCATCACTTTAGACACGGATCGATCGATGGCTAAGGGCCCAACATCGCCCCAATCGATGGTCAGGGCGCACCTGCCAGTAATAAATAATTCTCTAGCTTTGGAATTACCTAGATTTTTATCCTGGGGAATTCCATAGTCCATCGCTTGTTTATAAATATCCAGTGCTTTGGCAAAGGCGGGATTGTTCACCAGAGGCTTCATTGTATCTGGGTCAAAAAATGTCCCTTGTGCGGTTCCCTGAGATTGCAAAAAAGGAGTAGCAATGGATATCAATAGGCTTGTGTTACTATCAGCAGCACCCTTGGACATACAAGAGCCATAGTCTGGTGTACCGTCACCATTCAAGTCTTTGCCGTGAAACTGTTTGGCGATCGCCAGATACTCATCCCAGTTTGTCGGAGGCGTTAACCCCGCTTGCTTTAACAAATCAGTGCGGTAATAAACCATGTGAAAGTCCCCATCCAACGGAATACTGTAGATACGTCCTTTATAAGTCGCACTAAAATTCCGAAAGATCGGTGCAATATCTTCCCACTGTATGGCTGCATCAGACTTGACTCGCGCCGTTAAATCTTCCACAAAGCCAGCATCGATAAAGTCAATCAGCGATGAAGGTAAAATAATTGCCATATCGTACTTTGAAGCACTGCTAGACCAGTCCTTTTGCACTATGTTGTGTAAATTTTGAAAAGGAACGCCCGTCAGATTGACCTTCGCTCCAGTCAAGGCTTCAAACCCAGCAATGCGTCTCTTTGTACCTGTACGAACGGTTTCATCCTGAGTGATAACGTTAATTGTTACACCGTCAAAGTGTTGTGCAGTTTGCTTGCTCTGGGTGGGCTGTGGTGCTACAGAGATTTGAGAGTTGGGTGGAGAGAAACTGCAACCTGGAATCCCTAAGCTTAACCAGAGGGCGGCCAGAAAAATCAGACAATATCGAACTCGCTGCCATTGAGAGCGAAAGTTTTGCCAATTAGACATTTAGATGATTCCTCCTTACAGTTATGAATCTAAAATTCCTGTAACAGTTTTAACTGGTAAGGTAAGGACAAACCGTGGGATTTTTACTAATACAGAAGTGCAGTTCAGGTTGCCACGCTGGGTTTCCTTGATAATTTGACGATCGCTCGTTCGTTTTGTTAATTTTTATAACTCAAGCTTGATTAAAAACCGTGCCTAACACCAGTTGACAGCAGTAACTTATTAACAGTTGCACAGGTAGATACACTTAAGCTAATCTTTAAGCTACCTATGGACACTCCAATTAAAGGCATATTTAGAATCAATCGACAACAATACAAAAGATGATTAACTATTAACTTAATGACTAACAGACGCCAATTTTTAAAAGGGGTGACAGCACTTTCTAGCTTATCTTTAGGTGGTTGTGGCTGGAGGCTGGCTGAAGTACGTGCTAATTCTAATACCGATGGTCAGCGTGACCAACTTTATATTTTTACCTGGACACAATATACTGACAATCAATTACTGAAAACTTTTAGCAGCCAAACTGGCATAAAAGTGCTAGCAGATGTATATGATTCCAATGATGTCATGCTGGCTAAATTGCAAGCTGGAGGCGGTGGCACTTATAGCATCATCAACCCATCTGACTATATGGTGCAGAAGATGGTAGACAAAGGTTTGCTAACAGAAATAAATCACGATCGCTTAATCGGTCTAGAGAATTTATTTCCCCGGTTTCAAAATCCTAGTTATGACCCCAATAACCGCTACAGTATCCCTTTTAACTGGGGGACGACAGGTTTCCTTTACAATTCCGAAAAAATCAAAGATGCACCACAAGACTGGGATTATCTTTGGCAAAATCAAGAGCAACTTAATCAGCGAATTACTTTGCTCAATGATGTTCGAGAAGTCATGGGTGCAACCTTACGAATGCTCGGTTATTCTTACAACTCAAAAAATGAACAAGAAATCAAACAAGCTTATGAAAAATTGAAGGTGCTAAAACCTGCGATCGCACGTTTTGACACCGATGCTTGGCAAAATCAAATTCTGGCAGGAGATTTACTGCTAGCAATGTGTTATTCAGCAGATGCAGTGAAAATCTCTCAAGAAAATCCTAAACTCAAATATGTGATTCCTCGCAGTGGTTCTTCATTATGGACAGACACTATTGTAATTCCCAAAACCGCCCCCAACCAGGCTGGGGCTTATGCTTGGATTAACATGATTTTGCAACCAGAAATAGCATCCCAAATTACTCAACGCCTAAATATTTCTACGCCGAATAGCGCTGGATTTGAGCAATTGCCAAAAACAATCCAAAACAACACTAATTTGTTTCCGCCAGAGTCACTGTTAAAAAATTGTGAACGTGTTACACCTGTAGGAGAATTTGAAGAGGTTTACGATCGTTATTGGACTCAATTAACTAGCAGCTAAAAGAATTAGGAGTTAGGAGTGATTAATTTGGAAAAAAATGAGATTTCTAAAATAGAAAAATTGCAGCGCCCCGTTACAAATTGGCTGCAACCTTTGGTATTGCTTGCACCATCTGGAATTTGGTTATTACTTTTGTTGGTGCTGCCAACTTTGATAATTTTTGAGTTGAGTTTAGTTGCAGATATCCGACCGGGAGATTTGGTCAATCCCAACGGATTCAAAAACTACATCCGAATATTTGACTCACTTTATGTGCAAGTAATTGGGCGATCGCTATTTTTTGCGTTTGGCACTACGATAATTTGTTTAATTTTAGGCTTCCCCGTCGCCTATTGGATTGCTCAGATAGCGCCGCAGCGTTGGCGAAATTTACTGCTATTAGGTTTTGTTCTACCTTTGTGGACTTCTTCGTTACTCCGTTCTTATGCTTGGATTACAATTCTTCGTCCTACTGGTTTATTGAACAGTTTACTCAGCAATTTAGGCTTGCCTACTTGGGAATTACTTAATAATAGTCAAGCTGTATTAATTGGCATGAGTTATAGCTTATTACCTTATATGGTTTTGATTTTATATGCTTCTCTTGAAAAGCTAGACAAGCGGTTGTTAGAAGCTGCGGCTGATTTAGGTGCAAATCCGGTGGAAACTTTTTTCCAAATAACCGTACCGCAAATTTTTCCGGGAATTGCGGCTGCTTCCATGCTTGTATTTATCACAGGCTTAGGGGATTTTGTCGATCCAGAATTACTCGGTGGTGCTTCTAGTATGACGGCAGCGCGGTTAGTTTATAATCAGTTTCTTGGAGCAACGCAAAATTGGGGATTTGGTTCAGCCTTGAGTATGACGTTAATTTTGCTTGTTAGTATTGCGATCGCACTTTTAATTAAGTTTGGGGAAGCTACACCTAAACGTTAAAATTTTGGTCACTCACTTATAATAAAGGCATCAAACGCCAGCGAGACAACGGTTATGCTCTCACCCGATCTCAAAAATGCGTTACCAACTACTGATGAACTTCCCTGTTCAGACGATACCCCAGTGGATAACGAAGATCAAAACTTTTTGCCCAATATTTTACTCTTCTTACTTAACTCCATTTGGGCAAATCGCATGGATTGGTACTTCGGAGTAGATATGGGACTGTATCACACCACAGGAGTAAATCCCAGAGTACCTGTAGTTCCAGATGCTTTTTTAAGTCTGGGAGTAGAACGGAAAAAGGGTGGTAAATCACGCAAAATTTACGCAGTTTGGGAAGAAAATGGGATAGTTCCAATATTCACATTAGAAATGGTATCCCATACTCCAGGAGGTGAATACGACGAAAAGCTAGATATATATAGAAAACTCGGTGTATTGTACTACGTAATTTATAACCCTGAGTTTTGGCGACGCGACCAACATCAACCCTTTGAAGTGTATAAGTTGCTCGATGGAAACTACCAATTACAAATAGGTGAACCTTATTTAATGCCAGAGGTGGGTTTAGGTATAGGGCGACACCAAGCTGTAATTGGCGGCATACAACAGGAATTTTTATGTTGGTATGACGAGCAAGGAAAGCGCTATTTGACAGATGCAGAACAGGCACAACAAGAACGGCAAAGAGCTGAACAATTAGCCGAGTATTTACGTTCTCTAGGTGTAGATCCAAATAATTTACCTGATAATTCGTAATGACGCTCGCGGACTCGCTAACGCTACGCTAACGTAATTCGTAATTAAAAATTGTTAATTATTTTTCACTATGATTAAATGATCTAAATCATCTACGTTACTGTTTATTAATTCTTTAATTTTAGAGATAAACTCATGTTCTAAAAAAGGCTTAGTTAAGTAAGCTTTTGCCCCTAACTCTTTAGCAAGCTGACGATGTTTTTCAGCACTACGAGAAGTAAGAATTACTACAGGTATTTTAGCTAAATTTGTGTATTGGCGGAAATTGCTCAACAACTCAAAACCATTCATTCGTGGCATCTCTAAATCGGAGACGACAACTTTAATTTCAGGATGTAACTGCAATTTTTCTAGAGCTTCTACACCATTTTGAGCTTGTATTACCTGATAGCCAGATTTTTGGAGAGTCAGAGAGAGGGTTTGCCGGAGACTAATTGCATCATCTACTACTAAAACAACTTTTGGTGATTTATAATCTGGCTCTTGAGAATAACTGGGTTGGGTTTCTATAGTTGTTGTAGAAGTCGAAGCCGCAAGCAATGGTGTAGATGAAAAAGTATGCCCTGAGATCGGCAAGGCTTTTTTATTTGATGAAGAAGCTACTGGTAGCGCCCTGATATCAAGTGTTGTTTGTTGGATTTCGCTAGATTTTACCAACAACAAAGCATCAATTACTAAGATGAGATTACCATTAGCTAAACTACTACAACCATAAATGTATTTTGGCGGTGCGATCGCATTTCCTAAAGGTCTGATTACCAGTTCTTGTTCGCCGATTATTTGGTCAACTTCTAAAGCAACCTTTCCCTGATTTCGCTGTAGCAAAAGCACCGGATTTTTCGCTACACTTGGATCGTGAGTATTTGAAGTGTTGTATGGAGTCTCATTATTAATGAATGAACCATTATAATTAATCAACTTTGAAAGTTGACGAAGACTGACCATAGTCTCATCATTATCTATATTCAAATGTAAGACTTTTTTCCCTTCAATTTCTTTAATCTGTTGTTCAGAGGGAATCAATATTTTTTCGATACTGTCTAACATCAGACCATAAACAACACCTTTGGCTTGAACTAGCATTAACTTTTCTGTAGTCATAGAAAAAGGAATTTTGAGGATGAATATTGTTCCTTGGTTGGGTAAGGATTGAGCTGAAATCGAGCCGTTGAGTGCGTGCATTTGAGTACGCACAATATCTAAACCCATACCGCGCCCAGAAATTTCACTTACTTTACTTGCAGTAGAAAATCCCGGCGAAAATATCAAATCTAAAAGTTCAGGTTCAGCCAGACTAGAAGCATAGCTTCTAGTTTTTTCTTCAGTTTGTATGGGATAAAGTTCAACAGCTTTTCTGCGAATTCTGTCTAAATTCAATCCCTGACCATCATCTCGAACTTCGATAATAGTTTGGCTACCCTGATGATAAGCGCAGATTTCGATTAAACCTTCTTCTGGTTTACCAAGCTCTCGGCGAACTTGCGGAGCTTCAATACCGTGGTCAAAAGCATTACGCACTAAGTGTAACAAGGGATCGTAGAGTTTTTCTGCGATCGCTTTATCTACCAGTACCTCACTACCAGTAAGTTTCAATTCTACAAGTTTGGCATGAACATTCCCCAATTTATTTACCATGTGGGGGAAACGATTCAGAATATTGCCCAAAGGCGACATTCGTGCTTCGACTACGCTATCTATAATATTAAGAGTTAAATTCTCTTGTTTATCACTAATTTGAGTAGCTTGTGTCAAAAGCAAATCAAGAGATTCTGTGGTTTCTTGTAGTTGCAGTGTCTCTTCTATTGCTTCATGCAATGTCATGTGAAATTCTGTATATACATCCATTTCTAGAGAGTCAAAATCCACTGCAAAACTTTGCGTTTGTTCTGATGTAATATTTTGTATTTGTAAAGGTAGATCGCGTAACTCATTTAAAGTTGTTTGGTGTCTAGTGAGTTGCTGTACTAATTGCTCAATTATTTCTTTGACTTGCTCATCTTGTAAACTATGCCGTTTTTGATAAATCAGCAATTCTCCTGCCAGATAATTGAGGTGTTGCAGTCTCTCTGTATCTACCCGAATAAATGAAGGTTGGCGAAAGTTTTTAGTTTGAGCATACTGTGATTTATCTTCTATTTCTTTGTTGATTTGTGTAGCTATCTCAGGCATGTTTTCAATAGCTGTTTTCGGAACGTCTATAACTATCTGCTCGCTGACAGTTAATGAATCAAGTTTTTCTGAATAATTATCAGTCTGGGTTGTTACGACTTCAACAGCAAGATTTTGCCTAGTTTCTTCTCCCCATATTGCTTCTAGCAAGTTATCAGTTGATTGAGAAGATACAATCTCTTTAATCACTAATAGGTTTTGTAATTTAGGACTATCAAGCCAATTTTTCTCTTCACTAGTAACAGGAGGATAATTTTTGTATTCTTTTGCTAGTTTATGGATTTGATTTTGTAATAATTTAATTCCTGAAAGGTGGTTATCAGATGCTTTCAAAGAATATTGAAACTTTGCAACTGCAAATAGGATAATTAAGATTATGCCACGTCGATAAATACAAAGACTTTGACTATCTTCTTCATCTTGAACAAAATCAAGAAAGTCTTTCAGCCAACTTTCGATATAATTAAGCAGATTTTTTCTTTCTAACCTGGGAACTAGTAAAGTCAAACTTAGTTCCGCTTCTGGTATTTGCATCTGGTGATTAAACCAGCCATAAATATAACGGATTACTTTTAAATAAAACTTGGCAGTTTTTGGTTTTACCGATTCGCTCTTATTGTTATCAGATGTAGTGAGAAACTGATAAAACTGTTCTTCATTAATGATAAATCTGTCAGTAAATGAATTATTTAGAAACTCTTCAGACAACTCATTATTTTCCACTATTGTGAGTTTTCGTAAACCTGATGAAGATTCTCCGCCAGATGTGCGATCGCCTGCTAATACTAATTTTTTTGCTTGTTGTAAATCTACTAGGGCAATTTCTGCAATTTGCTGTACCTGACTGGGATTTGCTTGCAATGCTGAGAGAATCGTTTGGGAGATTTCTCTCAAACCAGGTAAATTTAGAGATTCTGCCAAGCCCAGAAATACTTCAGCTTGAGAGTGTAAAAACTCGATAAATTCGTCATTATTTGGTGGATTGTTAACAAAGTCAGCAATACTGTTTAGACGTTGTTCTACTCCTACTTCAAAAACAGATTGCACAATATCAAATCCCAATTCTTCAGAAGTGGGGATATGAGATTCAGCACCAAATGCATCACCCAGTTTTTCTTGCAGCTGCGCGAACACTGAAGTCGCTCGGTGAAGCAGTTCTTCGTCATTAACAGTACTGCCTATTAGCTCAGTATTTAATGCTATACTCAAACACTCATAAGCTTGTAATAAAAGTGTTTGTAATTCTGCATCAACTACCACTTTTGGATTGTATAAAGCCTTAAATACATCTTCTAAAAAATGGGCGATCGTCTTAATTAATTCTAGCCCAACGTTAGCTGCACCACCTTTAAGTGTATGAGTGGCTCGCATTAGATTGTGAATTTTAGCAATACTATAATCTTCCGACAAGCTAAATAGTTCTTGTTCAATAATTTGAACTAATTCTGGGGCTTCAGCTAGAAAGTAGATGTACCCTTGTTGGCGAATTTCGTTATCTGTAATCATAATTATGGAGTTGGGAATTGGGAATTGGGAGTTAGGAGTTGGGAGTTTGGAGTTGGGAGTTTGGAAGTTGATATACCAATTAATTTTTCAGTTGTCTTGACTATTGAACTCAAAGTCAGAATTATTTCGTCTGCATAGATTAGTTCATTAGTTAAATCAATATTTACTAGTTTGGGCTGTTGTAGTAGACGTAACCAGTATTTGGTTTCCCTTTTCTGGCAATTAATCTTCTCCTATCTTTAACTCAAAAGTTATAAGTAATTAAGGTCAAAGCATTTTTATATTTGGAAATCAAATGGTGATTTATATAATGAATGCTTTGACCAAATAACTCCTAGTTCCTAACTCCTAACTTCTAACTATTTTTCATTTCACTTTAAACTTACTAGCAGTTGTTAATAACTCTTGCGCCATTCCTGATAACTCTTGGAACACGGTAGCAATTTCTTGAGATTCAGCAAAAGTTTTATCGGCAATTTCTGCGACATCTTGCATTGATTTAGTGACTGTTACAGATTGCGCCATTTGTTTTTGAGTCGCTGCGGTAATTCGCTCGATTAGCTGACTAATTTCGGCAGTCGCAGAAACGATCGCATTTAAGTTTTGGCGAGTGTCGCTAACAAGATTTGTGCCTTCTACTACCTGCTGAATACCAGTTTCCATCGCTACTGCAACTTCTCCGGTTTCTGCTTGAATCTCCTGAACTAATTTTTCAATTTCAATGGTTGCTGCTGCTGATTGACGAGATAAAGAACGGACTTCATCAGCTACGACTGCAAAGCCTTTGCCATATTCACCAGCACGAGTAGCTTCAATGGCTGCATTCAAAGCGAGTACGTTTGTCTGTGTGGCAAAATTACCAATCAAATTCACCACTTTGGAGATTTTTTGCGAGGATTCGCTGAGGCGTTTAATCTTTTTGCTGGTTTGAGCAACGGTTTCACGAATTCCTTGGATTGCTTTGACAGTCAGGTTCATCGCAGTATCGCCAGACTCTACAGTTTGATTGGCTTGTTGCACTGCTAGTTGCACTAACTCAGCATTCGCTACCACAGCTTGAGTAGAGTCCACCATCTGTTGAATTTCGCCTAATGCTGCGGTAATTTCCTCAGATTGTTGTTGTGCCAGATTGGTTAATCCCGCTAGTGAAGACTCGCTATTGCTAGAAGTTTGGGCAACTTGTTGAGCAGCCCCTTGTACTTGAACAACAATTTGTCGCAGTGCTTGCAGAGTATTATTGTAAGCATCAGCGATCGTGCCTAGCTCGTCTTCTGTAATCGGTGCGCGTACCGTTAAGTCGCCGTTGAGAGCGGGTCTAAGGGCTGTTAGGAGTTGAATTGATCGTTGTTGGAGTAACTCCTTGGCTGCCTTTTCCCGTGTTGCTGCTTCTGCTAATTTTGCTGACTGCGCTTGTACTTGTTGCAAGTATTCGGTGTGTTGTAATGCCAATCCTAACTGGCTGCCAATGCGTGCTAACAAAGTAACTTCTGATTCTTCCCAATCACGAGTTCCCGAATTCTGATAAGCTGCCAGCAATCCCCACAATTGTTCGCCAGCAAATACAGGAACAATTACATAAGCTTTAGCTTCAAATTGCTCTAAAACTTCAATGTGGCAAGGAGAATGACCTACCTGATAGATATCATTTACAACAAAGTTTTCCCCTTGGGCATATCGACCTCCCTGAGTTTCTTGTAAGTGGGTATCTTCCCAGACGGTTTTGATATCGGGACCTACCAGTTTTACCCAAAGATGACCTGCTGACTCGGCGACAAATTCACCACTCCAGTTAGGATTGAAGTGATACACGGCAACGCGATCGCATCGCAGTAATTGCCTGACTTCTTGAGTAGTTGTTTTGAAGATTTCTTCTACATCTAAAGATTGCCGGATGCGGTTACTGATCTTGGTGACAGCTTTCTCTTGTTCTGCTATTTGAGCTAGTTTTTCAGATTTGACTCGCACTAATTCCAAATAGTCTATCTGTGATTTAGCTAGGCTAAATTGCAAGCTAGTCTGAACCAAAAAGTTCACTTCCCAGCTTTGCCATTCACGGGAGCTAGAGTTTTGATAAGCTGCCAGCAATCCCCACAATTTATCCCCGAAAAATATCGGAACAATCATGTAAGCTTTGGCTTCAAACTGCTCTAAAATCTCAATATGGCAGGGAGCTAATCCTACTTCATAGATATTATTAACGATAAAGTTTTCACCTCTGACATACCGACCTCCCTTAGTTTCTTGCAAGTAGGTATCATCCAAAACGGTTTTGATATCAGGGCCTACCAGTTTTGTCCAACCATTACTCACAGACTCAGCCACAAATTCACCACCCCAGTCAGGGTTAAAACGATAGACAGCGACGCGATCGCATTGTAGTGATTGACGCACTTCTTGAGTGGTTGTTTTGAAGACGCTTTCTACATCTGAAGATTGTCTGATGCGGTTGACTATCTTAGTGAAAACTTTCTCTTGTTCAACTATTTGAGCTAGTTGATCAGATTTCGTCTGCACTTGTTCGAGATATTCCCCTTGTGAGATAGCTACACCAAATTGCAATCCAATTTGAGTTACAAAGGTTTCTTCCCAAGGTTGCCAATCACGAGGCCCAGAATTTTGATAAGCTGCCAACAAACCCCATAATTTTTCTCCAGCAAATATGGGTGCAATGATGTAAGCCTTCATTTCATACTGCTCTAAAATGTCAATGTGACATTGAGCATGGCCCATTTGATAAATGTCATTGACCACAAAGCTTTCACCCTTGGCATAACGTCCTCCTTGAGTGTCTTGTAAGTGGCTATCTTCCCAGACCATGTAAAAATCAGGGCCGACCATTTTTATCCAACCGTTACCCACTGACTCAGCGACAAACTCGCCACTCCAGTCAGGTTTGAAGCGATAGACACCGACGCGATCGCATTTTAGTAATTGGCGTACTTCTTGAGTGGTTGTTTGAAAAAGCTTATCGACATTTGATATCCGCAAAATTTTGTCGATGACTTTAGCTACCGATTTTTTTGCTAGTAGCCGCTGTTGCTGTTCTTTTTGAAATTCAAAGCTCTGTAATTTGTAAATTAGTTCTGTTGTCAGTTGAGAGAGTAGGCTAATTTCTACTTCTTGCCACTGCCGCGTTGAGTAGCAATTATTGACTACTAGTAAACCCCACACTTTACCTTCTACTACAATCGGTAAACTCAAACTAGCTTTAATTTGAAATTTATCTAGCAGTTGCTTTTGATAAGGGGTAAGTTGAATCTGATTGATATCGTCAATAACTACAGCTTCTATATAGTCTTGATTGGTATATAAACCAAAAATAATTCCAGGAATATTTTCGCCTAAAGTTGGTGTCCAGCCTAGTGTTCTCGATTCGGCTAAAACATTACCCGATTCCCGCGAAGTAAACTGATAAATTAAGGCGCGATCGCAGCCAATCTTTTCTCTAATTTGTGCTACAGTAATTTTAAGTAATGTATCAAGGTCTGGGGCTTGGCGCATGTGAGTTGCGATGTCTTTCAACTGTCGCCGCCAAGTTTTAAATTCTAGAGCGATCGCACTTAATAAAGATATTTCATTACTAGCAATATTTGCTATATGAGCGTTACCATTCTGATTTTCTAATTCAGAGATTAAATGTTCGTTATCATGGCTATTGTTATACAAAAATGTCATTTGATTAACCTCAAAATTGTGATTGGTAATAACTGGATATGTGGCAAGCAATATTTATCTGGTATTTACTCATTAAGGATTAGGGATTTTCAAAAAAATCTACCTAATTAGACCTTGCTAAATATTCAATTATGAATTCCCCATGCTGGAGATTGAATAATAGTTGTGGCATCCAAATTAAAAATTATCTCCTCTGAATCATTAATAAAGTATCCCTGTAAAAAAGGTGATATTTTCGGATAAAATAATTCAGCACTTGCGGGTTTCATTTCTTTAGTATCCAGCCATTCAATATCTATAAGTTGTCGAACTAATAGTCCCAAATACTTACCTTTATTTTCTAGAACAACTGCCATCATTTTTGAAACTAAATTTGACCCTTGTGAAATTGGAGGATAACCTAACATTGCCTCTAAATCAACTAACCAAAGCATCTCACCACGCCAGTTATAAATACCCAAAATGCTACTTGGCATCTGAGGAACACCACATATTTCTGGTAATGATACTTGCAAAACTTCTGCGATGTGTTGTAGAGAAATTACGGCTGTATCACTTATTCCCAAATTAAAACTTAAAAACTTTTGTTGGGTTTCCAAAGCTATCGATCCTTTGTCCTTGATTATTTATCTTTAGTCACTATTTGCAGTTATTGGTGATTCTTGGAGAGATTCATCTAAAAAATAGTGACTTCTCGGATTTGTTAATTTATGATATTTTCACTAATTAAGTAATCGCTTTAAAACTACCACTAATTCGTCTCGATCGATCGGTTTTGATAGATAACCATCAGCGCCTAACATATTACCCCAAATTTTATCCACATCACTATTCTTTGTAGAGCAAAAAACCACAGGTATCTTGCTAGTGTCGGGATTATTTTTCAGTTCTCGGCAAATTTCAAAGCCACTTTTACCTGGTAAAATTACATCGAGAAATATTAAGTCTGGCTTATTTTTATCTATTTTGTCTTGAGCTTCTTCACTACTAGTGGCGCTAATCACAGAATAACCTGCCTGTTGCAAGTAACGGCTGATTATTTCCATATCTGTTAAGCCATCTTCAACAACTAAAACAGTATTCATGGCAATTACTCATTAACTTTTTCTCAAAATGTAAACAAAATAGACAAATCCTAAATGATTCCTTAAAAAGACATGGAAGGGACTAGAGACTAGCCCTAACCCCTCTGCCCTAAACAATATTTAACAAATTAAATAGGACTGCTATAAATACAAAAATTTGTATTTGTCTAATTTTGATACAATCTTTATGTATCAACCTCAGAAAAAGTACGTAACAAATATAACTTAATACTATATAAAATAGTTTTAAAATTATATTTTAAATTTTGTATTGAATATTCAAAATTTCACAACGACTGAGAGCAAGATAATTTCAAGGCGAGAATAAATTTAAAATTCCAAGTCTATTGACAAGTCTTTGATTTGATAAATAGAGTAAATCTAAAATTGTTTAACCTCAACAATTTAATTTTTACTGAGGTGAAAAAAGTTATAAATTTTGAGGAATAATTCAGAATCAAAAATCGCTTTTAATTCCCCCTAATTACAAACCTCTAAATTAGATTTCCTTTTATCGTGGGATACGTTTGATACGCTCTGTGTAGGTAAATATTTACGTATTATACTCATTACCTTATCAGCCACTACAGGTTTAGTGAGAAAATCTGTAGAACCCACTACTTTGGCACGAACTCTATCTAAAAGACCATCACTGCCTGTTAATATAATTATTGGTGTGTTGGAAAATGTAGATATTCTTCGTAACTGAGTACAAATTTCGTAACCACTAGCAACTGGCATAATCAAATCCAAGAAAATCAGGTCTGGTTTATCCTGAATCAGAGTTGGTAGAGCTTGTACAGCATCTTGAATTTTGACAAACCTAAATCCATTAGAAGTGACAATATCCTCTACCATTTTACATACTTGAGGGCTATCATCGACGCAAGCCACTAGTGGAGCAATCCGCTTCTTGGCTTGTGTGGTGGTAGAGTTATTATTGACTTCAGTAATTCCTAAAGGCAAGTCCGGTACTTCTACCAGTTCGATGATTCCTTTAAGGATATAAGGAAGCAACGAACGGGTTAGTGGTAGTACACTCTGCTTCATTTTCATGGCTAAATCTCGCAGAGTGAATTTGCCATTGATTAAAGTTACAAAGTTTTTGTAGACAGATGGACTTACCATCTGCTCAAGTTGTTCTGGTCGCCGTAGAATTGGTGCTAAGTCAGGAGAAAAATTTGCTAAACCTGCTTCTGACCAAATTTTCCATGAGTCTTGCATGTGCTTTACAGACATTTCTGCACTCGTGAAACTCATTGGAGTTTCTAAGATAACTTCTTGGGTACGATTGCAACTTAGAGAAGCAAAGTTTCCTTGCAAAGCTAGGTCAAATAATAGTTCTGCTATCGTATTTTCCGCAATAGATTGAATCTGTTCCCTCTGAATTTTCTGTTTTTTATAAAATACTTCTATAAGTTTATAGTCCCAGTAATCAATTGATAGGTCTTGTCCACGTAACTGCAACTTATCAACATCAATCTGGGGACAATTTTGAGCTATATGTCTACGCCAACGTCGGAAGGGATGAGTTCCTCCTGTTGCCCAAACTATCCGTCCTAGTCGATAGTAAAAAGTCCATTGGCTGCCTTTTGAACTTTTAATATTTAATTTGCCATTGTATTGCAACTGAGTACAAGTTTTAAATTCATTTACTAGGTTATTTGAAATAAGTTCTTGATGAGGCATAGTTTGTTACTAGTAGAACACGCCATAAATCTACCTACCATCTCAATTAACCAGACAAATTTATTAAGTCACTTGTTAAAGATAGGCAACACTTTGATCGCAGGCAGTGTTCTAGCTATATAGCGATGGCAGATATGTGAATAAGTGCAAATGCATTTGATATATAGCAGTCTAAATCAAGATTATTAAAAGCAAGACAGATGTTAAAATAGCAAAACTATTGCTAGTAAATAATTTATCTAGCATAAAGTCTTTATTGGCAGAGTTTGCTTTTCTGCTAATATTTATGACTAAAGTAGGTTGCCATAGTCAACATAATGGTGTATTGATATATCATTTTAAGAATTTTCATACTGAATCATATCCGTATAAGTTCTGAATTTTTGTTTAAAAAAGATTAGCAGTCTCTAAAAAATCTTGTTTTTGTTATTCACATTGAGAATATCTGTTAAAAATATTCATTTAAATTTACTATTCTTAATTAGTTAATTAATGTTAGCTTTTCTAGGAAATATTTTTCTTAAAAAAAGGCGTGCTACTAAAACAAGTAGCAGCCAGATTAGAAAGTATTTATTTAGAAAATTTATTCAAGGTTGTTTGTGGTTTTCATGGCTAACAACAGCTGCCCTGAGATTACTTTGGTGTTCTGAAAGTAGACGATCGCCTTCGTCTTTTTCTAAACCAGTCCAGTGCATCAATAGCGCCAGCTTGACCCATTTACCACTACGTTCTAGTAAAAAACCCGCAGTTTCCCGACTTAAACCTGTGAGGTCTTGCAAAATTCGCAAAGCGCGATCGCGTAATTTTTGATTTGTTACTGCTACATCCACCATGCGATTGCCATAAACTTTGCCTAGCTTAACCATCACGCCGCTAGAAAGAATATTTAAAGCTAATTTAGTGGCTGTACCAGCTTTCAGGCGAGTTGAGCCGGCGATTATTTCTGGGCCTGTTAATAGACGAATGTCAATATCGGCATCAAAACTAACTTGTTCAACAGGAACACAAGCGATAAAAATAGTTGTGGCTCCTCGCTGACGAGCAGCATGAAGCGCACCGTGGACATAAGGCGTTGTGCCGCCAGCCGTAATGCCAACTACGACATCTAGCTGGGTAATGTGTCTTTGGGCGATCGCAGCCTCACCATCTTCAATGCTGTCTTCTAAATCTTCAGAACTGCGTACTAGTGCGCCAGCGCCACCGGCAATAATCCCCTGTACCAACTCTGGGGGTGTACAAAAAGTAGGTGGACACTCAGCAGCATCTAACACCCCTAATCTGCCACTTGTACCCGCACCGATATAAAATAGGCGTCCTCCGTGGCGCAAACGCTCTGCGGTGCGCTCAATTGCCTCTGCTAACTGAATTTTTGCCGCTGCAACTGCTGCAACAGCCTTTTGGTCTTCGTCATTAAACAACTCCACCAATTCTAGGGAACTAAGCTGGTCTAAGTTCAGACTATTAGGATTGACCAGCTCAGTTAAAAGATGCCCGCGTTCTTGCAAATTTGTCATTTGTCATTTGTCCTTTGTCATTTGTCCGTTGTTATTTGTCATTTGTCAGTTAGCGACCAGTGACTAATGACCAATACTTCGACTACGCGGTAGTTGAGCGCAGTCGAAACTCAGTACAAGTGACTAATGACTAATGACTAATGACTAATTACAACAACCCTTCCAATTTACGACGCATCTTCTCTAGTTCAGAATCAGACAATTCTGGTTCTTCTAGCGGCTGTTGATTGAGAGGGAAAGTGTCTTCAACAGTATCCTCCTTCTGGGCATCTTCTTGCCAGTCAGTTTTTTCGACGTTAATTTCTGGGGGAGTTACAACTAAATTGCTGTTTTCTGGGATGATTTCCCATTCATATCCAGCACTTTCGCAAAATTCCTTGATTTCTTCAGCATCCATCGGCTCCGGTGTGGGTGCGGGGAAATCCTGAGCTTCTAACATCAGGGCAAAGCGTGTCGCATCGTCTTCTGACTCGAACATTAGAATTTTATTGCGTAGCTTGCCGCTTTTGGCATCGCCTTCCCGGATCGTGTGAATCCCCTCATTTTCCGTTCGAGCGTTAAAAATTAACACAAAAACACGCATTGGTGTAATCATCTGTCCTTTTTAAGGTTTATTCATATTAAAGTTCGAGATTGTGCCTAAAGGAAAGTCACAGGAATAATTTTCACTCTATTCAGATTTTCCTGAAAACGCCAATATTATTAAGCATAAGTATTGGATCGAGAAAATACCGTAACTCAACCAATGGGGTCTTGGGTTTAGTTGGCGTATCCTGGAAATGGCATACTGAACCAATGTGCCAGTTAATGCTTGTGTGTGCCAGCGACATCCGGCAATTAATACAGTGAAAGCAAATGATTAAATCTACCAATCAAGATATTCATTCCCCCTCCCCTATCCGCAAACGTTTGTGGTTGCTGGTGTTGAGCCGGGGTAGCATTGCCTTGAGTGGACTTTTGCTGTTAGGAGTTCTCGTTGGTATTTGGCGGTTGTGGACTTTTGTCCAAACAGAGTTAACGCCGTTAGCACAACAAAGTCTAACTACTACACTCAACCGTCCGGTAAAACTGGGAAGAGTCACACAATTTTCGTTGACAGGAGTGCAGTTTGGGGCTTCAGCTATCCCAGCCACACCTACAGATGCAGATCGGGCCACAGTCGAATCTGTAGAGGTGGGTTTCGATCTGTTGCAACTAATTTTTAATCGCCATCTAAAACTAGATGTAACCTTAGTCAACCCAGATATTTACATTGACCAGGATGATCAAGGGCGTTGGGTTTCCACTACCATCGCGTCGTCAGGTGGAAGCAGTGCAATTAAAACCAATTTGGACTACCTGCGGTTTCGTAATGCCAAGCTGGCCCTGATGCCGCAGGAGAGAGTAGAGGGAGATGAGGGGGTAGAGGGCACTTCGGCTACGCTCAGTGACCGAGGGGCAGGGG
>JADEXV010000396.1 GCA_015206945.1 Nostocales cyanobacterium LEGE 12452
AGCTAGGATGAAAATTTCTGGCGCACAGTGGAATGTTGGGAGTGTCAACCAAATTCTTTCTGTTCGTTGTGCTTATCTGAATGGTTTACTTGCTATTTGAGTGTTTCTGCCAAAAGTGGATGCTCCCTATCAAAACCTTTACTCCAAAGGGAATCCTACCTTTTTTTGTATCCTAAAATCATCTCTAATTTAACCCAATATAAATAATTAGTTAAAAGTAATAAATATTCTAAGTACAGATAAATAGGTTTTTAGCGTAGGCGTAGCCCGCCGCAGGCATCGCACCTTTTTTGGCCGACCTCACAAAATCGCGTTGCTCCCTTGAGCAAATTTGTCAGGTCTTGCATCCTTAAATTCCAGCATCACACTGCAACGTTCATCACTCGTTGCCCAAAGGAATAATTGTATTGCCCATCTTCTCCAACAGCGATGGCGCTGTTTCGCCCGCTCTCTAGCGATCGCCAGCCGGAAGCAGAGGCTAAAAATGCTTTCAAAAACCTCTTAGTAAGAAACTTTAGAAGTTAGGTTTTGATTTGGGTTCCACAATGGAGTGATATCAAGGCTTTTAGCAGCAGATACGGCATTCTAGCCTACATCGGTACGGTTTATACCCTTTGGCTTTTGTAAAGGTATTGTAACATTTATTTATATAAAGCAATATTTGCTTACATAAGCAAACTCAAATAAAAGAGTAGGTAATAAAAGCGATGAATCAACCCATTGAATTATCTTTAGAACAAGAATTTAGCCTTAGAACTTTCGCGGATCTTGTGCAGCAGATGTCTCGTGAACAAGCTCAAGAGTTCTCGCTGATGCTGTATAAGCAGATGATGATAAGGGAAAAGACTTACCAGGAATTGCTAAAACATCAGTGGGAAGTTGGTTCAGGTTCAATCTTGGGTTAAAACAAACCTTGCTCTCGTTACTTTAAGCGATTCAGAAGATAACGAACACACAATTGTCTTTTTGAAGGGCAAGGCAATAGAGATTATTTGCTTCCACAAGAGAAAACTTTACAATAACAAACTCACAGTAACAGTTTTGAGTTTTGATGGAACAGTGAACTACTCTGAACTACACCACCGTCAACCAATCGCACACCACAGACCTACACTCGCTCCCAAAGTTAACCCAAACTTGCCACTGCCCCAGATATGCATTCCAGTAAGGCTCACCATCAGCAATTCCAATAGCCCCGCCTTCCTTGGGAGACTAACTGTTGGTAGAACTTGCCAACGCTATCGAGTCCAAGGCGCAGCTTCAGGCGTAACCCTTTCCATCCAAGGACAAGAGGATCTTGCACTTGGGTAAATGTTTTGGGAATTGTCAAGAGATTCCGTGTCAATAGCTCTACCTATTGAGGGACGTTTGAGTTTGTACTGTCTAACAGAATATGAGTTACGGAAGTAGCCTTTTATAAGGAATTAAACCGGCAAATGTGTAAGTTACCTGCTCTGCCAATGGCTTATTCCTATTCATCAGCCAGATTAATAACTTATTTATAAATGAGAATTTCCTAAAAGACTTTATCTGTAAACCAGCATCAAGGTCTGGCTCAAAGTACAGCTGATAAAGACGCTGCCAATTTTCAGATGCTAATTCTGGACTAGTACTCATATTAATCGCTTGCGTCACGTATAAGCCGCTGAGAATAGCATTTGCGATCCCTTCACCAGTCAAAGGATCTGTCAGATTTGCAGCATCACCAATTTTGAAAACCTTACCATCGCTGACTGTGTTAGCTCGTTTTGCGGTGGCTAAGGGATAAGCTTTAGGTTTTTGCTGACTAACTACTAGGCTTAAGAGTTCTTTTGTCGCCTGATTCCTCTGCACAAATTCATTGAAAAGCCGAATAATGTTTATGTTGTTCTTTTGATATTCATCTATCCACACTCCCACACCTACATTAAGCTTGATTAATTCTGAGTCTACCGCTACGGGAAATATCCAACCATATCCATTAACCCCAAGAGCTTTATCAAAGTAAATTTGAGCTTTTGAAAGATAGGTTTTTGGAAAATCCCCCACTTTTATATTCCAATAAGCTCTAATTGCGATCGCATTGGCTTCTCCTGCATATACACCGCGTGCATCTATTATGTAATCAAAATCATGATAAAGTTCTTGGTGATAGCGTTCAATATCGCCAACCCTCTGCGTTCTTTGTACACACCCTGCATTAATTGCTTTTTCATAAAGAAGATTGTCGAATACAAATCTAGGTATGCAATACCCTTTAAGCTCAGTAGGGCACAGATAGCTAATGTCGTTTGAAACTCCGAGCAGAAACCCATCGATTTGAGCGTACTCAGAGGCTAAACGTTTGATGTCCTGTGGATATATCCCCATTGTGGATAATGCTTGAACCGATCCAAGGCTGACTCCATCTCCACAAGTCTTATCTCTGGGAAAACAGTCTTTATCTATAAGCATGACTTGATGTCCGCTTTTAGCCAAGTGATAACCTGCGGAACACCCTGCTGGCCCTGCCCCAAGGACTACAATTTTAGACATTATTAAATTATCCTTATTAAAATTTGTCTTTATCCATGAACATAGTTTAAAAGGATGCCAACAATTTTACAAACTTATGAATTGCTTTCTGATTTTTTAGATAAGTAATAGATAACAGACTTATATTGGACTTTCAGATGATGGATACGCTTGCTTCTTTATAACTAATATTTAGTTAGTTGTATCCTTGAGTACATCAGACTACTTGTACTACGATTTTTCGATACCGAATCCGAGCCATAATCATAATATTCCATAGAAAAAAGAGTGATGAACCGCCACATGAACGGAGAATATTCTTTGCAGTTTTTTTAATCTTTTTCTGCTCGTTCACTTTTTCATCGGCCAGATAAACACCTAATAAAGCTCGATTAATCATTCGATGAAAGTGGTTATGTGGTAGACGAGAAACAGCTTGATCAGCCTGTTTAAGAAAATAAGCAAACCGTTCACTTATTTCTTGTCCATTATTATAGTAAGCACAGAAGTTTAAATCTCCACCTATGCGGTCTTCTTCTTGGTCGATAAAATAATCAAGTAGGATATGAAGTCCTTGAACCCAAGGGAAGTAGCTGGTTTTAACTTTTGTAGCTAATTCCTCGGAGCAATCTGGATCGCTTGCATAGGCCACAAGGCAAAAAATTCCTAATGTTGAGCCAGTACAAGCTGAAAATTCATACCACTTCATTTGAGGAATTTGGTTACGATGTCTTTCAAACCATGCTTCTAAGCGAGGAACCCGCTCGTTAACTTCAACGTGTTTATGAACTTGTAAATCACAATAATAATCAGCCAGATCATATAAACTAGGGGCAATTACGTGATATGACGGTAGCTCCCTTAATACATTTTGACAAGTTTTTACTAATTCCATTAGATAGCCGCCATCGTCTTGCTCTTGACGAAATTGGTAGTAATTAATGCATTTAGCGCTAGGTGTCAAAGCATCTAAACAAGCTTGATGGAGAGTACGAAAATCTTTCGGATCTAAGGAAGTACTGCGATCGCACAGGTTATCTAAATAATCGCTAATTGTTTGATAAGCAACAATAAAGCAGATTATTTGCTCAATTTCTTGTTTAGCAAGTAATCCATAGATAGAACCACCTTCACAGTGAAAAGCTTTAGTTTTTATACTTAGTAAAGCCTGTTTACGTAATTCAGCATTAGGAATTCGTTCAGCTTTTTTCTTCCAGAATTCTAAATGTTTATGAACTCGTGGAATAACATCATAATAGATTCTCAGCATCAGCATTGCAGAACTTGATGGAACTTGCAATAACAAAGCTCTTGGGAGAAAATCTTTGAGATTTTTATTATGATTAGGATACTGATCTATGAGCATTAGTATTCTTGATCAAGATTAATTATTAGCTGTTTGTTAGATTAAGCTTTAAATATTTAAAATCCACCTATCCTTTGAAACAGGTTGGATTAAAATACTATGTATAATTAGACATACTTAATAAGTTAAGAATAGTAATTTGTGGGAAAATTGGCTTGCTCAAGGCTAATGATTTCCCTAAAACTGATAAAAATAGAAAAGAGTAATTGCCTCTATCCCCCTAAGTTAGAGGTGTGAGACAGATAAGGACGAGCGGTTATTCTGGTTTTTATTGGCGTGGTGATTTCATGTTCTTGTAAATATCTCCACCCATGCCATTACTGCTATTGCTATCGGTTATGGGTTTGCGCTGGCAATCTGTTGCCAGTACTCTGCTTCTAGTCGTCATTGTTTGGACGTAATGTACATAACCTACACCGCCACCAACCAATCACACACCACAGATTTGCACCCGCTCCCAAAGTTAACCCAAACCTGCCACTGGTTCAGATACCCATTCCAGTAAGGCTCACCATCAGCAATTCCAGCAGCCTCGTTTTCCTTGGAGATTAGCTCACTGTAGAACTGACCAGCGCTTTCTAGCCCTTGGCGCAGCTCGATCTTAAGAGACGTTGCATTGCAATGTCTCTACTGTTGGGTGGGAAATGGGAAATTGCGTATTTCTAGGCATTTACAACCGTGGGAAAAATCCGATTCAAGTCTAATAAAACATCTTCAAATCCAGGAATCGCTACTGACTGATGTGGTAAAGATATCTGCTTGCTGAGA
>JADEXV010000397.1 GCA_015206945.1 Nostocales cyanobacterium LEGE 12452
CCTCTGCCCCTCTCCCCCTTTCTCACTACTCTGGTAAAAAATGCTGAAACTATTAAGATTAGAAGCATCTGCCTACTAAATACTTACTAAACCTTCCCAGCCATGCCTCTGTCACGCATAGTAACGTTGATTGTCGGTCTGATCGTCATTTTGGGGCTAGCCCTATGGCTAATTGATTCCCTGTCACGCCTCTATTGGCAATTATCCTATTCGCCGTTGCTAGGCAATTTACTGCTGTTGCTGCTGATTATCCTCATTGGAGCCTTGGTTGCCGCTTTTGTTTATTATGTATTGGTGATTAGATCCGGGGAAAAGCGATCGCGTCGCAACCCGAAACGAGCGACTGCGGCACAAATTCCGGCTGCTAAATCTGACGCAGCTTCTACAACTCTCCAGGCTGTACGGCAACAGGTAGCGCAAATTCAAGATGAAGTCACACGCCAAGCTTTATTAAGCCGATCGCGAGAGATTGAAGCGAACTTAGCACGGGGTGAAATTCAAGTAGTGGTATTTGGTACGGGGAGTGCTGGCAAAACTTCCCTAGTGAATGCGATTATGGGACGCATGGTCGGTCAGGTGGATGCACCAATGGGTACAACTCAGGTTGGGGAAACCTATTGTCTGCGGTTGAAGGGATTAGAACGCAAAATTTTAATTACGGATACGCCAGGGATTTTAGAAGCAGGGGTGGCGGGAACGGAACGGGAACAAATGGCGCGAGAACTGGCGACAGAAGCAGATTTACTGTTGTTTGTGGTAGATAATGACTTACGACGTTCAGAATATGAGCCGTTGCGGGGGTTGGCAGAAATTGGGAAGCGATCGCTCCTAGTTCTCAACAAAACTGATTTATATACAGATGAAGATAAAGAATCCATCCTTGCGAGATTGCGTCAACGGGTACGGGGATTTATTGCTACTAATGATGTGGTAGCGATCGCTGCTAATCCTCAACCTGCACAACTCGAAACAGGCGAAACTTTCCAGCCGGAACCCGATATTGTTCCGTTGCTGCGGCGCACGGCTGCTGTTTTACGAGCTGAGGGTGAAGATTTGGTGGCGGATAACATTCTTTTGCAATCTCTGCGATTGGGAGACGAGGCGCGAAAACTCATCGATGGCCAGCGTCGCCGTCAAGCTGACAAAATCGTAGAACGGTTTCAATGGATTGGCGCAGGTGTGGTATCAGTCACGCCGATACCAGTTGTAGATTTACTGGCGACAGCCGCAGTCAACGCTCAAATGGTTGTGGAAATTGGTAGAGTGTATGGCTGTGAATTGAATATGGAACGGGGACGAGAATTAGCTCTTTCTTTAGCGAAAACCATCGCCAGTTTGGGCATTGTTAAAGGAGCAATTCAATTATTATCTACAGCCTTGCAACTCAATGTTGCCACCTTTATTATTGGTAGAGCAATTCAAGGCGTGACAGCAGCTTATTTAACGCGAATTGCTGGTAAAAGTTTCATTGAATATTTTCGTCACGACCAAGATTGGGGTGATGGTGGAATGACGGAAGTTGTACAGCGACAGTTTCAGATTAATCGCAGAGATGAATTTATTAAAGCTTTTATTCAGGAAGCGATCGCACGGGTAGTGAAGCCATTACAAGATAAATCTGAGGTGGTTGAACATGATGAAGAACTCAATAGTTAAATAATTGAAAATTCAAAAATAAATGTGCTTCTATGTCACAACAATGGGGTGTAGGCTGCATAGACAGCCCCAACAACCTTCTTCGTTCAAGCCCCGTTTTTCACAGTTTGCATTGGTGGGGGTACAAGCCCTTACCTACACCCTACACCCTACCCCCTACACCCTGTTTTTGACCCTCATTTTTCTTAGATATTTTTAGTTTCGGCGTTTTTTGTGCCTTTTTTGCTCATAGTTCTGCGATCGCCATAAATAAGAAAATTGTGCAAGCTCAAAGATTGGTGAGGGATGAGAATGGTAACATTACCCTGTTAGCTTAATACTTCATCCTATGTGTTTCTGGTTATCACCTACCTCTCGTCATGCTTATGGCTAAAACAACTAGGATTTTTGGCGCGAATTCTCCAAATAAAAGCAGGAGTCGGGAAACCGCAAAGACTCACTGGCTCACCTCCCTAGCTCACTTTTTACGTTTGCCTTTGTACTTCCTGGTCGCTTTGCTATGCATTGTCGGTTCACCAGTGCTAGCAAAAGTTCCTGGCTCAATCAATTCTTCATCCCAACTGCCAATAAATAGTGTAATATCGCTGGCTGTGCCCACTGATGCCGCCTCACTCTTACAAGATGGCAAAGTTTTATACAGTAATGGCAACTTTGCCAAAGCTGTAGAAGTTTTACAACAGGCTGTCCAAATATATAAGCAGCAAGGGGAGAGCCTTGCACTAGCAGCCACATTGGGTAATCTTTCCCTAGCTTACCAGCAACTCGGTGCATGGAGTCAGGCGCAGCAGGCAATTGCAGAAAGCTTAAATTTACTCCAAGGACAGGATGAAAACCAAAATCTGCAAATATTTGCCCAATCATTAGATATTCAAGGTCGTCTGCAATTGGCAATGGGAAAGTCCGAAGCGGCTTTGGCAACTTGGCAGCAGACAGAAGAAATTTACAAACAAGTAGATAATCAAAGTGGCGTGGTGCGATCGCTAATCAATCAAGCACAGGCCTGGCGCACCCAAGGATTTTACCCGCGAGCGTTTAAAACCCTCGATCGAATAAGTCAGACGTTAAAATCTCAACCAGATTCTCTAGAAAAGACAGTCAGTTTGCGATCGCTCGGTGATGCCCTTTTGGTATTGGGCGATTTGAAAAAGTCACACCAAGCCCTAAAAGAAAGTCTGATAATTGCTCAAAATCTCAAATCAAGCGCTGATATTGGGGCTAGTCTGTTCAGCTTGGGGAATAATGCCCGTAAACAAAACCAAAAGGAACAGGCGATCGCCTACTATCAACAAACAGTTGCAGTATCTCCCTCACCCCTCACAAAAGTTCAAGCCCAACTCAATCACCTGGGACTACTGATTAAAGATAAAGAATGGGCAAAGGTGCAAACTCTTTTGCAATCCATTGAGTCCCACCTCAAGCAACTTCCCCTCAGCCGTGCGAGTATTTACGCTCAGGTTAACTTTTCACAAAGTTTAGCAAAAGTCAAGAGTAGTGGATTACAAGCATCTAGTCAGAGTTCTTACTCAGGATTAAGTACAAAAGACTCAGCAAAATTACTCGCTAGTGCGATCCAGCAATCCCGCAGTTTAGAAGACAAGCGGGCAGAGGCTTACGCTCTGAAGAGTTTAGGCGGCTTGTACGAAGAAACCAAACAGTGGTCAGAAGCGCAAGACCTGACCAAGCAAGGATTAGCTTTGGCACAGAGTAGCAATGCACCAGAAATTACCTATGCCTTGGAGTGGCAGTTAGGTAGATTGCTTTGGGCACAAAAAGATATTAATGGTGCGATCGCCGCTTATGATGCTGCTGTAGACACTCTTGAGTCTCTCCGCAGAGATTTAGTAGTCAATAAAGATGTAGTCAATCAGGATGTGCAATTTGACTTCCGGGACAGTGTAGAACCCGTCTACCGCCAGTCAGTGGAGTTACTGCTGCAATCTCAAAAGGGAAAACCAGATGAAAAAATATTGGAGAAAGCACGCGAACGGATTGAAGCACTCCAACTAGCAGAATTAGACGACTTCTTTCAGGAAGCTTGTCTGCAAGGTCAGAAAGTAGCCCTCGATCGGGTAGTAGAGAAAGATAATTCCAAAGCTGCCATCCTTTATCCAATTATTCTTCGTGACGAACTCCAGGTAATTGTCAAAATTCCTACACAATCTCTGCAAAGTTACAGTACCAAGATTTCCCAAGCCAAAGTAGAGCAACTCTTAATAGAACTACGAAGAAATCTTGTTGATCCAACTGCTACAAAGATCGTCCAAACCCAATCACAAGAAGTTTACAGTTGGCTGCTTAAACCTATTGAGGCACAATTGCAAAAGAGTAGCGTCGATACGTTAGTGTTCGTCCTAGATGGTCCATTACGCAATTTACCAATGGCAGCTCTCTACGATGGTAAACAATATTTAGTAGAGAAATATGCGATCGCCCTGAGTGTCGGTCTACAACTTCTCGACCCGAAACCGCTGGTAAAACAGCAGATGAGAGCGCTAACCGCAGGACTGACTCAGCCACCGCCAGGATTTCCCAAATTTGCACCATTGCTGGCAATTAAATCTGAATTTGACGGTATTGCTAAAGCAGGAGTTTCGACAACCAGCCTACTGGATGGAGATTTTAAAAAAAAGAATTTGGAAAGTGAAATTGGTGCTACTTCATTCAACATAGTGCATTTGGCAACCCACGGTCAGTTTAGCTCCCGCCTTGAAGAGACTTTTATTTTAGATTTCGATGGTCAGATCAATGTCAAAGATTTTGATACTCTCTTCCGCAGTCAGGGTAAAACCCAGGGCAAACGCATCTAAATATTGACGAGCCTGAATCAGGATGAAATACACCAAGGCTCAAACTACATAAGGCTTTGAGGAAATTAAATCTCACTTAATATGAAAATGATAATCATTGTGAGGGGTA
>JADEXV010000543.1 GCA_015206945.1 Nostocales cyanobacterium LEGE 12452
ACCCATGTGCAAGTCTTTCGGCTTTTTGCTCTGGGACAATCGGTTGTTCAGGCATAGATTCGGGGATTTTAGGGTGAAAATTGGGTTGAATTGTAATGCCAAATCTCACCATTTGACAGCGTGCTGTAAATCCCTGATAACTACTAAATTGTATCCTATAATTTAAGGATATAGACCATTGCAAATAGGGAAAAGGTGGTTAAATTTACTTAAACACCCTCCTCTATGAAGAAACTTATACTCCTCGCGCTATTATGCTAAACCGTTTGCTTTTCGCAGTCGGCAGAGATTCGCAATTTGAAAACGGAATTGGCTGTCGCGAATCGAATGCCGGAGGGTTTTGTAAAAGATACGCTGGTGTGCCATTCGTTAAAAGCAATCATGAAGGCATATATCGATATTGACATTGATTCCTCTTCGAAATACGCCAGATTATTGATTGCCCGCAGCGAACGCCGGGGGTTAGACGGATTCCTCGTTTATGCCTACCAATATGCCGGATATATATATCAGGTGCAGGGTGATTATCATCAAAGCATACGCTATCATTATAAAGCGCTTCCTGTCGCTGAACGGTTAAAACAGTATTCGAAAATGGCCGCTTCGTACGGCTGGCTTGCGCATGCGTATACGAGCCTGAAAGATTTCAACAGAGCAGCAAAATTTTGTGAACGAGGTTTGAATGTATTGTCCAGATATCCCGATTCATATGTCCAGTCTTCTATCCTAAATGTCCAGGGTGCTATTTACAGGCAACAAGGTAAACTGAAACAAGCCCTGGAAGTAAATCAGAGTTTGTACAGGATAGCGAAAAGGGACCATCACAGTTGGTATGAAGCCCAGGGGTTGCACGCCATTGGCTGGGTGTATAAAGAAATGAATGACATGCCCAAAGCCCTTGATTATTTCACACAGGCACTGGCATTGGCCAGGAAAACAGGAAGTTTTGATTTGGAAGGAAGTATTTTGCTCAATATTGGTAACCTGTATTTTGCCCAAAACAAATGGAAGGAAGCGCTCTTTTATTGCAGCACCGCCCAGGAGGCTGCCCGGCGTGTCGGAGACAGCAGCATCGAGATGGAAGCATTTGAATTGTTGTATAAAATATTCAGGCAAACCAATAAGCC
>JADEXV010000398.1 GCA_015206945.1 Nostocales cyanobacterium LEGE 12452
TTGACAATTCTTGTAAGCAGGCTTTGATCCGTTCTTGTTTCTCTTGGTTCATTGTCAGCGATCGCACAGGGTTATTTCCCTTTACATTTTCCCATAAATGATAAATCTTCCAAAACTGGATGCTCCCAGCGAACTTTTTACATTTCAAGCATTTTTAACACCTTTAATCAATGAATTAGCGCAACTTGAGACAGCCTTAATTCTTGTTTTGGATGATTATCATCTGATTACGACTCCCGAAATTCATCATGCACTGACTTTTCTTCTGGAGCATTTACCAACGCAGATTCATTTAGCGATCGCAACTCGTGTTGATCCACCACTACCTTTAGCGAGATTGCGCGTCCGTAGCCAGTTAACTGAACTGCGGACAAATGACTTACGCTTTACTGATGAGGAAGCCGCAACATTTTGGCATCAATCCATGCCACTGTCATTAACAGAGTCACAGATAGCAACCTTACAAATGCAGACCGAAGGCTGGATTGCCGGGTTACAGTTAGCTATGCTCTCCCTACGTAATAATCCTAGTCCAGATGTGTATATTGATTCGTTTAGTGGGAACAAGCGCTATATCTTAGATTATCTAGTCGAGGAAGTTTTACAAAAGCAATCGCCGTCCTTGCAATTATTTTTACTGCGAACTTCTATCCTGGGGCAGATGTCTGGCTCTCTGTGTGAAGCAGTTGTGGGAGAAGATGCAGTGAATGGAGCCGATATCTTAGAGCAATTGGAACGTCAAAACTTATTTGTAATTGCACTCGATGGTAATCGTACCTGGTATCGCTATCACCATTTGTTTGCCGAGTCGCTGCGTCATATTCTATACCGAATAGAAGCGAATTGCGGCGGGAAATATCATCATCGTGCCGCCCAATGGTACGAACAACAGGGATATATTACAGATGCAATTCAACACGCCATCTTAGCAGAGTCATTTGAGTATGCAGCAGCTTTAATTGAACAAGAAGTTCAAACGAAAGAAAATCCTCGGATTGATGCGATCGCCCTACGAAATGCTCTGAACAAAATACCCGCCCAACTGACTTATACCCGTCCCTGGTTACTTGTAGCCAAAGCCTGGGCAGCATTCACCTCTTCCCAATTTCCAGATACCATCGTTGTCATCCAAACCCTGGAACGATTGCTCAATCAAGGCATTGACGCAGCTGAAAACAGCGATCGCCTTTGGGGTCTAGTTGTCGCGCTCAAAGGAATGCAAGCCCGCCAGCAAGGAAATACAGCAGAATCGATTGCATTTATGGAAAAAGCCTTGCAATTATTGCCGTCAGACAATTCCTGGTTGCGATCGCTCATCTTGCTCAATCTTGGTGTCACTTATTTTGTTGCCGATAATTATGAGGGAGCAAAGCGATTACTGAAAGAAGTTAGCTATATTGGCAAGGTACGAGGTACGGCTGATCCAGCGATCGCAGGGCTTTATTTACAAGCACAGTTTCTCGCATTGCGAGGAAAACTTGAAGAAGCAACTTCCCTGTGTCAGCAAGGATTAGAACTGGCAACAGAACGCCGTTGGTTAGCAACCTATGCCGGAGTATTGGTGCAAGTAGCTTTAGGCGATTTATTAAGAGAACAAAACCAATTAGAAGCAGCTGCACAACATCTAACCCAAAGTATCGATCGCGCAATCCAAAACCAGCAACCCGGATTGATGATGGGGTATATTACACTGGCACGAGTACGCCAAGCACAAGGAGACTTCAGTGCAGCGTGGGCTGCCATTCATGCGGCACAACACTGCCAACCTTGGCTGTGGCCTACCATACTTGCAGTTGAAGCCTGTAAGGTGAGGTTATATCTGGCAGAAGGAAATTTAGATAGTGCGATCGCTTGGGCAGAGAAAAGTAATCTGAGCGTGGACGGTGAACTGCGCTACAGTTCAACCGAAGAGTATCCAACAGGTTCCGAACTCAATTACTTAACTTATGCTAAAGTGCTGCTGGCTTACGGTCAACAGAAGTCATCCCTATCTCATTTACAAGATGCCCTGCGATTGCTAACTCGATTACATGAATTTGCTCAAACAGGTGGACGAACTATCCGCGTCATGGAAACTTTGCTTTTACAGGCGTTGGTTTTGCAGGCTCAAGGAGATAAGAAAGAATCTCTAAATTACCTGAATCAAGCCCTGAATATTCCTCGCCAAGGTAATTATATTCGGCTGTTTTTGGATGAAGGAAAACCAATGATAGAGTTATTGCAACACGCTGTCTCCAAGAATATTCATTCGCCGGAAGTGAATTGTTTGTTAGCCGCATTTGGTTCAGTTGAGAAAAACAAATTTACTTCCGTCCCACCGTTGATTGAGTCATTAACTGATCGTGAACTGGAAGTGCTGGATTATCTTGCCACCGGGATGTCGAATCAAGCGATCGCTGATCGACTTTTTGTTAGTCTGGCGGCTGTCAAATGGCACGCTCGAAACATCTACGGCAAATTGGAAGTGAACAATCGCACTCAAGCTGTGGCGAAAGCCAGAGAATTGGGGATTTTATCCTAACAGAAACTCCAACTCTAAACCCAATGGCACTAAGATAACGGCAAACCCACTATATATCAGGCTTTTGGGTGTGGGGTGTCGGGTGTCGGGTGTAGTGAGGAAAAAATTTATTTCTATCCCCACTCATATTTACTTTTCTTGATCTTTCCCTACACCCAACACCCTACCCCCTACACCCAGCCCAGACGAGCTTTCAGCTTTTCTTAGTGCCATTCGATGCAGCAACTTTTTACAGTATGAGCAGACTCTATTGGAGAAAGAAGATGCAAATTGAGCAAAGTGCAGGTATTGCGATCGCTGAAAAATTCTCTATATTACCCATGACCGCCCCACTTTGGGGATTAGTAATTTTCATTCTCTGGACGATCGCGGTTGTTGTTCTCTTACTTGCGGTGAGAATTCGGCATTTAGCGGCAGGAGGCAGCCCAAAAGAATTCGGGGTGATCAATGATGACAGCTTGCTTTGGCGGTTATTTCGAGTACAGTATAACCTGATCGAAAATCTGCCGCTTTATTTAGGAGTCGTTTTTCTTCTGATGGTACGGGGGGTATCCGGAGGTGTCGTTGATTTGCTGGTCAGCGTCTATATCACTTTCCGACTTTTGCACTCCGTGATTCATATTGTAGGTGCCGACCCAAGGTTACGGTTATTGAGCTTAACAATTCAATTCAGTTGTTTGATTAGTTTGATAGTTCTGGCAATCTTTCAGTTTACTCCTGGGTTTGATGGCTGATGAGTTTATCCACTCAACACGTTTCCGGTTTTTTTCTGTCGCTTCATCTGCGGAAAGTAAACATTCAATTGTTAATTCTTGCAGAGTAATGTCGTAGGGTGTAACTAAAGTGGTGATTGGAGAGAAAAATTGCAACTCTAAATCTGCTCGTTGATCGCTACGCCATTGTTTAAGAAGCAATCTAAATGAGTCGAGTTAATGATTTCCGGGTGCGTTATTGCATAACAAGACTGGCGAAAACAATAAATTTAATTACCTGTTAGGTAATTGTTTAATTCTCTGCTTTTCGCAGCATAGATACATATCGATTGGGGATAAAAACGATGTTGGAATCAACTTTGCGTACTACAACATTATTTACACAGCGTTTATCCAGGCGATCGCTGATCGAAACCCAGGACGGCACCATCCTATTTTTTCAAGATTGGGGCGCAGGCAAGCCTGTCGTCTTTATTCATGGGTGGGGAGTCGGCGCAGATATGTGGGAATATCAGATGACGGCCTTATCTAGTCAAGGACTGCGTTGCATCGCCTATGACAGGCGTGGCTGTGGTCGCTCTAGTCAACCCGGTGATGGCTATGATTTCGATACCTTCGCTGACGATCTAGCAACCGTGATTGAACAACTTGACCTGCATGAGGTAAACTTGGTTTCTCATTCAATGGGCGGTGGTGAAGTGGCCCGCTATCTGTCACGTCATGGGGCAAACCGGATCGATCGCGTCGTTATGATTGCGACTACAACACCTTTGCTTCTGAAAACAGTTGACAACCCTAACGGCATTGACAAGCAGGTGTTCGATCAAATGGTAGTAGAACTGAACTGCGATCGCCCCCATTACTTTGCCAGCATTGCTCCTAATTTCTTTGGAGTCGGCTTACCCGACTGTTCAGTTTCACCTGAAATGATGCAATGGCTAGTGGAATTAGCCCTACGAGCATCACCAAAAGCCTCACTTGATATGCTAAGAACCCAATCTGAAACGGATCTTCGAGCCGATATATCTGCCTTCACGGTGCCGACACTCATCATTCATGGGGATACAGATTCGTCAGCACCGCTTGAGTTAACTGGGCAAAAAACCGCCGATGCTATACCAGGTAGCCAACTTAAGGTATGCGAAAATGCTGCACATGGGCTGTTCATCACCCACAAAGAACGTCTCAATCGAGATTTGCTAAGGGACTTGCAAGAAAATAAAATACCAGTCATTCTAGAAGAATAGGAGGCGCGGATCTGCCCGCGTTTGCTCTGAATTTCTAGAATTGGAATGACAGGGTTCATGCTTACCGACACCATAAAATCTAC
>JADEXV010000399.1 GCA_015206945.1 Nostocales cyanobacterium LEGE 12452
AACCAAAGGAATCTTTTAAAGATAATGCTTCCTTTCTCAGACTTTCTTGTTTTTCTGGATTTCTCAACAAGTCAATTACAGCTTCAATAAAAGCATTGTTTGTCTGTTCATCTCCAGCAGGCCCCTTAATTCTGATGCCAGATTTAACAGTCTCATCTAAGCCGGCGTAAGTTGTTACTACAGGAACACAACCAGCTGCTTGAGCTTTCCAAGCACTGATACAGAAAATCTCAGCAGCAGTATGACAAGGATAAACCCAGATTCCAGATTTAAATAATTCTTCAACTAACTGCTTGTGCCCAATTCTGCCATGTTCATAGACATTTTGTTGATCAAAAAGTTGCAAAATTTGCTTCTTTTTATCTGGTAATTGTGGAAATCTATTAATGTAAGGTGAATTAATTAGCGCATCAATTCCCTGCCAACCATAGAAAATATGCAATTCAACATCAGGTACTTCTTGGGTAATCTTGTCCCATTGCGTAAGTAAATTTTCAATGCCTCTTGTATAGTCACTAATTGAAATCAGTCTTTTGGGATTTCTATAAATTCCTGTTAAATTAAAATCTTCTAAATTAATACCATTCGTTGTCAAAAAGATTTTTTCTTCAGGAATCCAGTTTGGAAGCAGAGATTTATGGAAATTTGACAGCATAAACAGCTTGTCAAAACTTGCTAAAAATTCTGATTGCTGAGAATCTTCTACTGGAGAGAATAATTTAGGGTTGTCGTGCATCCAAATAGCAGTTTTTTTTGACTTTACTTTCATCATCATCGGTTGCGTCCAAGCGCGATGAAAGATTAAAGCATTAAAGTTGTCTTGAGGATTAAATTTATCAACAGACTGATAAACTACACCATTATATTCCCCCTCCATGTCACCGCATCTATTAAAAACTGTGACTTGATAACCCAATTTCACCAGTTCTTGACTTAAGTAAATGACAGCCTCTTCGCTGCCTCCAATACCATTTTTCACAGAAGTAGGTGCCCAATCTTCCACATGAAAGGGAAAATTGGCATAAATTACGATTGAGTTATTGTCCCAGTCCATATTATTTAGTTTGTTCACAATTAATACTGTTGATTATTTTGTTTAAGCCAAAACAGGCTTCCCTGTAGATACAGCCTGTTCCACAATATCAATTGCTCGACTTACACCCCCTGCTCTTTGAATCGCCTCTTGTAACCTGACTGCATTCTTTTTATAAGAATCTTCTGTCAACACCTTTTGTACAGCATTTCGTAACTTGGGAACAGTTAAGCTAGCAAGCGGTACCACTTCACCAGCACCAGCCCAAGCTATACGTGCTGATACGCCTGGCTGGTCATTAGCAATCGGTATTGCTACTATTGGTATCCCATTATTTAGAGACTCTAAAGTAGTATTCATACCTGCATGGGTAATGGTGAGAGACGCTTTTTGCAGCAATTCCAATTGGGGTGCATAACCAACTACCAGCGGATTTACCGGCAAACTTCCTAGAGACTCTGGAGTTGCAGAACCACCTAACGAAATCACTAGTTGGGCATCCAAATCATTACAAGCTTCGGCAATAGATTTGAAAATTCCCAATAGGCGATTTTGTAAAGTCCCCATTGAGGCGTAAATCAATGGTTGTCCGGTCAATTTTTCATAAGGAAAATCAGGAAGCTCCCGACCAATTGGACTATGATAAGGGCCTGTGAAATGGAAGCACTGGGGCAAATTTTCCCTTGGGAATTCCAATTGTGCAGGCTGTTGACTAATCTGAGCTAGTTGAGAATAGCGATCGTTAGAGCTAGACTGTGGGGGTAATTTCCACTCTTGGCGATACTGATTGATCACCTCTGTAATGGGTTTGACGGTGCGACTCAGCAATGTATAGCCGGCTCGGTTACGTAATCGCGCCCACCAGTCTGGATTGTAGCCCCAGGTTTTAAAATAAGGTGGGACGCTCGGTTCTCGATTCAGTACTACAGCACTGCAAACTGTAATGAAAGGAATGCCCAGAAATTCTGCAACAGAACCTCCCTCTGGTGAAACTTGATCTACTAAAAGCGCTTCCACACCTGCTTCCTTGACTGCTGATGGTGCATCTCTGAGCATAACAGCCGCCTGATCTTTGAGGAAGTTGACGGTATATTGCAGTGCGGCGAGTCCACTCAGTTTACCTAACTGAGTTATCGATTCAGCGATCGCTCCAGTGGGAAATTCAGATTCACCAACGGCTTGGAATTCTAACTCAGCCGCTAATGTCTTGGATTTAGCATCAAGTATACCGAATAAAGTGACGCGATGACCCCGCTTTTGGAGTTCTTTACCCAAAGGGAGCATAGTGTTGAGATGACCAGTTGTTGCTGGACAGATCAGCCCAAAATGAGTCATGAGCAATGCCTCTACTTGATTTTCAAAAACTTATCTAAAGCTGATACCATACTGGGTGGCCAACGGCGGATATTTTTTACCCAGTCGATATCCTTATAGCGGCTATCAAGTCCATAAGCTGCTACCCAGTTGCTTTCGGCTTCACCTTGTTCTCCATTTACCCAATATGCAGCTGTAAGGGCGGCACGCACATCAGCAAACTTTGAGTATTTACGGGCGATATTTCGCATCTCGCGGATTGCTTGCTCTTTTTGACCAGTTTCATAAAGAGCGAGAGCATAGTTAGCACGGGCGAAGGCAAAATTTGGGGCTATCTCATTAGATTTTTTGTAGTCTGCGATCGCATCTTCCCATTTTCCTAAACCTGTTTTGGCATTTCCCCGATTGTTATACGCCATCGCATCGTTAGGATCGAGTTCTAGGACATGATTATAATCTGCGATCGCATCATCCCATTTTCCCATCCCTTCCAATGCCGCCCCCCGATTTAGATATGGATCGGTAACATTTGGTGCTAGTTCTATCGCTTTGTTATAATCCGCCAGCGCCTCTTGTAACTTATTCTGACTCACCCGCGAATTTCCCCGGTTACTCCACGCTCCTGCATTCGTCGGAAATTGCTCAATAATCTTTGTCCAGTAAGTTTCAGCCGTTGCAAAGTCACCTTGATTCGTCGCTATAAACGCTTGATTTGCCCACTCATCGCCTTGTTTTAACTGTTCTTGAGTAATGGGCAGCTGAGATTCTGCCATCACTGGTGTACCCCAGCCAAACACAAGTAACAAACTGAGAAAAATACCAACCAACTTAATCATCTAGGTTTACCTAATTTGTCATTTGTCATTGAGCAGAGGAATGGAGTTCAAAAGCTCATTTACGAGTATCAATGCCCAATGCCCCTTAAGAGTGCTGAGTTCCGAGTTTCGAGTGCTGAGTGGGGCAGAGGGGAGAATAACTCTTAACTTCTAACTCCTAACTCCTAACTCCTAACTCCTAACTCAGCACTCAGCACTCAGCACTGTTTTGCCCAATACCCATAATTACAATAATGACAACTGCTCATTAGGCGGCGTGAACCCCAAATGCTTATATGCTGCCTTTGTCGCCATCCTTCCGCGATGAGTCCGAGTTAAATACCCAATCTGCATGAGGTAAGGTTCGTAAACCTCTTCAATTGTTTGAGTATCTTCACCCGTTGCTGCTGCCATTGTTTCTAACCCCACTGGCCCGCCGTTAAATTGTTCAATTATTACACTCAACATCTGGCGGTCTGTCCAATCTAAACCGCAAGGATCTACTTGGAATAGTTGCAATGCTTCAGATGCAATGCTTTCATTAATTTCACCAGATATTTTTACTTCCGCATAATCACGCACCCGTTTAAGTAGCCTATTGGCAATACGTGGTGTTCCGCGTGAACGACGGGCAATTTCTGTGGCACCATCTTCTGTAATAGGGGTTTTGAGCAATTGAGCGGTTCGCAGTACAATTTGAGTCAGTTCGTCAACTTCGTAAAATCGGAGTTTTTGAATTAAACCGAAGCGATCGCGCAGTGGTGAAGTTAAAGCACCTACACGAGTGGTAGCTCCCACTAAGGTAAACTTTGACAGCGGCAAACTTCTGATCCGAGCGCTGGAACCCTTACCAATAGTAATATCTAAACGATAATCTTCCATCGCCGGATAGAGAATTTCTTCCGTCATCCGCGAGAGGCGATGAATTTCATCCACAAATAAAATATCACCAGGCTTGAGGTTCACTAGTAGCCCGACAATATCTCGTGGACGTTCTAAGGCTGGCGCACTGGTAATTTTGTAATTTACCCCCATTTCCGATGCTAAAATCATCGCCATTGTGGTTTTGCCCAATCCCGGCGGCCCATACAGCAGCAAGTGATCCAGTACCTCACCACGAGACTTAGCTGCTTTAATGGCAATATCTAGCACATCCTTTAAATCTTTTTGCCCAATGTAATCAGCAAAGCGGTGTGGTCGAATACCTTCTTCTTGCTGTTCTTGCTCATCAATAGCAGCTTCAGGCTTCAAAATATTTTCTGTGGATGGTGCTTTCACCGACTCTCGAAGTTGCTTTGGTTCGCCGTTGGGTTCTGGAGGCTGTTTTTTCGAGGAGATTATCGCCATAATTCAGCTATCTATTTTTAAGGGACTAGGGAGTAGGG
>JADEXV010000400.1 GCA_015206945.1 Nostocales cyanobacterium LEGE 12452
TTTCCTAACGCCTCTGCGGCACTCCAACGAACAGAGTCATCTTCATCCTGCAAAGCTTTAATTAAGGCAGATACAGCTTCTTGGGTGCCGATTTTTCCTAACGCCTCTGCGGCACTCCAACGAACAATGTCATCTTCATGCTGCAAAGCTTTAATTAAGGCAGATACAGCTTCTTGGTTGCCGATTTTTCCTAACGCCTCTGCGGCACTCCAACGAACAGAGTCATCTTCATGCTGCAACGAATTAGTTAAAAAACTAACAGCATATTCAGAGTGGGTGATAGCCAAAAACTCAACTTTAAGTAATTTATGAATGTCTAACTTTAAAATTAAATCGACTATTTCTTTTTGATACTCCCGTTTTACTTCTCCTGCCAACCTTGCCCCTAACTTCAAATCCACATCTAAGGCTAACTCCACTACTCGTAAAGCCTGCTTTTTATCAGCCAACAACCCCAACATCAAAGCTACGGGTTCTGTCCACTTCAAATAATTTAAATAATCCCGTTTAAATTTTTCATTACTAGTCTTGTCAAGTTGTGGGAGTATAAATTCTGCGGCGTAGTATTCCTGAATTAGCTGGTGGCGAAATTCAATCTGGTCGTCTGTTCGCAATTGAATTAAGTGATACTTGAGCAAATCTTCTAGCCAGTCTCTTGCACAATTCTCACTAAAAGCTACTTTATTTTGTAAAAATGTCGCTAAAATCTTTGTAGCTTGCTGTTTAGAAATAGTTAATCGCAACTCAGCCGAATTGTCGCTTTGCATCATGACAAATGCTAAATGCTGCAATAAATCAGCCTGCCAGTTACGTAAACCTTCAGCAATTGGTACATTTTCCTTGAGTTTGTGATACTGTCCAGAGAACCAACGAAACAACTCACCTAAACTAGTAGGAATTTGTTTAGCATTATTGAATACTTCACAGAGCATCCACAATAACAGCGGCGTTTCCGCCAATTCTCGCAAGCGTCCAGCCAACTGTCGCAGCATTTCATCACCCACCTCTGGCAAATAGGCGCGGACAAAATGCTGCATCTGCGCTTCTGTGAGCGGTTGCATTTCCAGTTTTTTTTCAATATCTAAATCACCCCCCACCCGCAAATACCGCGTAGTAAAAATCATCGACGTGACTCGGTATGTGTGCCGAAATCCGTCTAAATCTCGTCTAGCTTCATCGTTGGGTAATTCATTCAATCCGTCTACAAGTAACAAAAATTGCCCTGTAACCAGTAGATTTTCAATCTCTATGCTGTTGAGGTTTAAATTATAGCGAGTCAAAAAGTCCCGAATTAAATCCAGCACCGAAGTTTTGTAGCGCCTTAACTCCACTAGCACGGGAATTTTTTGATTTGGCTCTCTTTGTTTCCCCTTTTGAGCTTCTTCCCACAACAAACGTTCTAAAGCTGTAGATTTCCCTGAACCCGGTTTTCCTACTAGCAATACATGGCCGGGTGCATACTTCCGTAAACCTTCGAGAATATTCAACCGTTCAATTTTTTCTCTGTCTGGTGCTTCACCTTCTCGTTGCTGTGGTACTGTTTGCACCATCAAACTCAAATCTAAGCGTCTGCGCGATTTTTGGGGTTCAAGTCTTTGACGGTCTATGGCATCAGTTGGCGTGTATAAATCTTGCCAATCCCTATATTTGTCATCCTCGCTCAGAGATTCTAGATACGTTTGAAAATCTATGCTGTGGTCTGCAACCATAGTAGTCAATTGACCGAGGACTTTTAAGCGCTCTTTTATATACTACACAATAAAACGCTCAATCCTTTTTATGATGCCCGTCGTACAAAGGTAAAATTGATATCCCGCAAGGAACTGAAGTTCCTTGCTAATAGCAAAAGTCATCTGAAGATGACTAAATATACTCAAAAATCTTGAGTCTACTTTAGTAGACTTTAGCTGTTAGCCTGGGAATTAATTCCCAGGCGGGTGAGGAAGCTAATAGATAAAGTGTAGATTGGGTTGAGCAACGCGAAACCCAACATTGATCGGAGTGTTGGGTTTCGTTCCTCAACCCAACCTACAAATTTTATTGCTAAACCCTATTGGATTTTACTCAACTCACGATCGCACCCGATACCCCATTCATAGATCCATTTGCAGAAGAAAGCTTCACGGAATCAGCTGCTAAAGAATTGGTGGGTTTGGAATTACCTACTACGCTTTGCTTCTTCTTGGTATTACCTCGTCGCGCACCACCTGCCATCTCGTATTCTGGGCTGGTTTTACCGTAACGGCTGCCAACTCCTAGTAACATTTTTTCTGATATCGCTATTACAGCCTTTTCTGCGTTATTCACGTCATCTGTGAGTTTGTCAATGGTAGATAATGCAGTGTTGTAAGCAGCAAGCTTAGACCGGAGATCATTAATTGTCATGGTGTAAGCTTGTATAGTCAATCCTTGGCCAAAGTCCAGTTCTACACTGATAGATTGTAAACTTTCAATCCGGCGATCGGCTCGTTCTAAAACGCTGGAATTTCTTTTACGACGTGCCATAATGCATCTCTGCCACTAGGTTGATAGTACTGTTTTATACCAAGATAGTCTGGTTGTCATGGGAAAATATAGCAAATCAGTTGCGATTACATCTCAAAAAATTTAGTTAATTTCACTTAGACTATATTTTCTTCCAGGTAGTGAATAGATTTATAAGTTCGTTACAACAATTGCTGCAATGATTTAAGCCTTTCTTATACATGGAAGAACATTAGTTGCAAAGCATTAAACAATTGCAGCAACGGCTTATACATTTGCAAGAAATACTTAAGCCTTTCTTATACATGGAAGAACATTAGTTGCAAAGTATTAAGCATTTGCAGCAACGACTTATACATTTGCAAGAAAAACTTAAGCCTTTCTTATACATGAACTAATCTTAGCTGCAAAGGTTTAAATTTTCACAGCCTCAAGCCTAAGAGGGTAGGCGTAGCCCGTCGTAGACATCGCTTTTGCTTGTTTAAAATGGTAGCTTCATTTACGCCGTGCTGTACTAGGGTGGGGAAATCTCCAAATCTTTGCAAATCTTGATAGCTAGAATCTCAATAATCTCAGTATGTCTTGGAACTGCGGAGGTTCTGTTGTTTGATGGATTGTAATAAATCGTATGCCTTCCACCCTCTCGAAGAAACAAACAGCCGTTCTTTTCCAAATGGCGAATCAATTCACGTCTTTTCACTATAATTTGACAGTAATCTGTTCACGGACGACATCTTTACCGGAGAGTTGTTGCTCTGCGAGTTCCCGATTTGAGATTAGAATCAACTCTATTGCTTCCCGTAGACTTTCTCTAGCTTCTTCCAACGTTCTCTCTTGGACATTAGCACCAGGTAACTCTTGAACGTAGCCGATATACCAATCATCTATCTTTTCATATACAGCAGTAAAAGAATTTTCCATAATTTTTATTAATCCTTAGTGTCTTTATTTGAACTTTTAACCAACTTTGGGGGTTTAAATCCCCGTCACAAAACGTAATTGCGTTAGCGTAGCGGGGCGTAGCCCATTGCGAATTGCGAATTGCGAATTGTTTTAACGCATCTACTTTCTAAACCGTCACACCCTCCAACTCTTCATCTGTCAACTCATACAACTGACGCAACTTATCCAACTTATCACCATCAGCTTCCCAGAAACCCCGCCCATGCGCCTCCAACATTCTCCCTAAAATATTGCGGAAAGCTTCAGGATTTGCCTTACGTAATTTATCCGCCATCTCTGCATCTAACGCATAAGTATCAGCCGCTTGGTCATAAACCCAATCATCGGTAAAATCGGCAGTACCACCCCAACCAATCAACGCCGTCATCCGTTGGGAAATTTCAAAAGCACCACCAGAACCTTGATTTGCCATCGCTTGTGCCCATTTGGGATTTACCAACTTGGTGCGATACTCCATTCGCAGCAAATCATCTAAATTGCGGGGTGTAGTATCCTTCGAGAAACTTTCTACAAAGCTGGTTGTAACCTTCTTACCGCTTTGTTTTTCTGCTGCCTTTTTCAAACCGCCAGTATTGGCGTAATATTCTTGAATATCAGTTAAACCATATTCTACCGAATCGATTTCTTGAACAATGCGATCGCTAGTTTTTAACAATGTATTCAAAATTTCCGGTCTAGCTTGACCTTTATCTTCTCTTCCGTAGCTAAACACGTTGCGACTTTGCCAAGTATTGCCTAACTCTTCACCAGATTCCCAGTTACCATCAACCACTCTATCATTCACCAAAGAACCAAAATCACCCGCCGGATTAGAAAACAATCTCGCTGATGCATTTTCCACACCTTGGGCTTTCAAAGCTAAAGCGTGTCTTCTAATAAAATTTTGATCTTCCGATTCATCAGCATCAGCCGCCCGTTGAAATAAATCATCCAACAATTCGATGATATTAACAAAACTATCTCGGAAAATTCCAGACAAATTACCCAACACATCAATTCGGGGATGTCCCACTTCCACCAACGGCTTTAATTCATAACGAACAATTCTGCCAGTTCCTTCCTTAAC
>JADEXV010000401.1 GCA_015206945.1 Nostocales cyanobacterium LEGE 12452
ATTGAGATGTTTTTCTCAAGATGTGCTGCAACTATTTTTTCTCGAAGATCGACAGAGTAAGACTTCATTTAAAAGTATTTATATTTTAATCCAGTGTACCTCATAATAGACGCAAGTGCTGTAAATGAAGGCAGATTTGTATTAGATATTGAAGAGACAGTAACCTTGGTATTGGTCATTAAACAGCTATTAATACCTTTTTGAAACTGTTGGAATTCCAAGATGTATTTCGCAAAATTGTTGTAATTTTCAAAACTATATCTAATTAATATACTCCGACTCTAGAACCCTCAGTACTTTCTCCTCCAATGCCGTCAAATAAGCCCGATTCAGCTTCCCCAGCATCTCCAAAAACTTCTGCACCGACTCCTCCAGCCCACCCGAATACATCCGATTGATGCGATCGCAAATCACCTGCATCTGCTCACACTCGGCAGGCAAGTAGTTGTATGACTTCAGGTGCTGCAACCCAACAGCGTACTCCCCATCCCAGATTTTGACGGTGCAACTGAATTGGCCTACATGGTTTACGATGCCCCAGCAGCCACCCTTACCTCTGAGTTCGGGGTTGTCCTTTGCGAGAATTTGGCAAACTTCTCCTAACTGGTAAGTGTTGGGTACTTGGGTGCGTTCCATTATTTGCTGCACTACGTTTTTAACAATTCTAGCTGGCGGCACTTTACCCCCTGCCTGCTCCACCGCTTTTACCCACACTTTCTGCTGTTCTTGGGGTTCAAGCTTTGTCATTGGTCGAACTTGACATTCGTTAGTTGGCAAAATGTGATCCAATGGATCACATTTTTCAAGTAAATTCTCAAAAACAACAGCCGCATCCATTAAAAGATAAGACTGGCGGCGGCTGTGACCAAACCTATCGCGGCAATATTCTTCAAAGGTTTTGTGCGTGGAACGATATAATCTGCGATCGCGTAATTCGGCCAATGCCTTCCCTGCCTCAAAAAACGCTCTTTCCACACGGCGCTCTAGGTGAAGGCGATCGCGCTGTTCATCCTCCGTCAACTCTGGAATTTCAACAGCAGTAACGGTGATTGTTGCTGAACCTGGGTCTTGTTGCTGGGAGATATCCTCGTTTACAGAGTTAGGGAGTGTTTTTGAATTATCAGAAGCAGCAGAGGTGGATTTTTTGCTCTTACGGGTTGATTTGTCCATAAACCCACCTCTAGGTTGATATTTAAGCTACTTGTTGGCGATGCTCTACTAAATCAAGTAAGGGAGGGAATATTCGGGATTTATCGGTAGAAACCAACACAAAAACTGCATTTGTCGAGAAAGGTTCTAGAATATAGTTGTAAAGAATCACAAATGCTCTGGTAGTCAGATAATGAGCATTTCTCAGTAAAATTACAACTTTGCTATCTTTTGACTCTGCCACCAAAGTTTTTACTTGCTCTATGAGCCTTTCAATATCTTGGGCTTCATAAGCATTCTTCGCTTCAAAATCTATGATTTGGTCACATATAAACGATGTCATTGCTTTGCCTCTGTATCTTCAACTTTCTCAAAAGTTCCATCAGCACGTCGCCGCCAACCATCCACAATTACATCATCTTCAGAATTACGAGGTTTTGAGGGATCGCGCCAGTCGTAATCAATAGTTTTATCGGACGATTCTGGCTTTTTGTTAGGTATTTTATCCTGATTAGATTCGTTCGTTTCAGTCATGCCGTTTTATCTTTTCAATAGCAAAAAGGCCATCTCATAATCATCCTGGCGTTGGCTATTATAGAATTTGTCTCATGCCGCACCTCTATTGGCATCAATGACAATCATGTGTGGTTGACGTTTTGTTGATTTTGGCGACTCACTTTTTCCTTCTACTTCCTCTGAAGCAGTTTTTAACACCTCATCATTTGATGAGTGGCCAGTTTTGTCATCAATATTGTTTGGCCGCCATTCCAAAATATCTCCAGGCTGACATTCAAGTACTTCGCAAAATCTCCCCAAGGCATCAAATGTAATTGAGGCAGCTCTTCCTTGTTCAATTTTTTGAATATTTTGCAGGCTGTAACCAGTTTTCCTCGCTAGCTCATTTTGAGACAAGCCTTTAGCTTCTCTCGTCTTTTTCAGTTTTACAAGCACAGGCATTTCCTAATTCTTACTCCCTAAAGTAGCACTACTTTCAGTTGGTTATCTATAGTGTGTGTATCTATAAGTAATCTAAATAATTACTAAGAGTAGCATTACTAATCGTAATACAAAAGTTGACTTTAGACTATTGTTAACTACTTACAGTAGCGCTACCATAAGTAGCACAAGAAGAAAAAACAAACACAAAAGACGACCGACTGAGCCTGAGAAACTTCCGCGATCGCCTTTTGTTTCCAAAATTAGGAGTCTCTATCATGACACATCCCAAATACACACAGCAAGCCCTTTCGCGTTACACCCTCCCCCGCCTCAAAAAAATCGCCACCGAACTTGGCATAACACCCATCGGGGACAAAAGAGCGGCTGGCACCTGGGTAAACACAATCATCACTCATCAATCCGCCCAAACTCACAAAATTGCGGACGAACAAACCACAGCCCAAGCAGAACTCGACGGGTTCATCACCAGCCAAGCCCAAGCGATCGCTCCCGAAACACTGACAACAGTCGAAATATCTTTCTACCATCACGAGATATACTGTGGCAAAGAACTGATTGCCAGCATCAGCTATGACAATGACCTAACCCAGCCTTGGGTAGTCATGGTAGACGGTAAAGAAAAGTTTCGAGCTAACACTTATGCAAGATGCTACCGTTTCATCCAATGGCATCACCAGGACAGTACACTAAACGAATCCGTCCAAACAGAAACCCCATGCACCTCCGAAAACCTAATCATGGCGCATATCTTCAACGAGTGCCAGAATTACGGTTTTGAAATTCTTGATGATGGGATTTACCACAACAACGTAAAGCTGGGCGAAGTTGGCTGCACTAACGGTAACTGGTGGGTGAAGAGGCGTTATTCAGTCCAGCAGCAGTATTCTAACTCCGTGTTTGAAGCAGTACGCTCATTGTCGATGGTGGAGACTTCACTGACTGAACCCACTGCTGAATACTTGCAATACCAACAACCACTGGAACAACTGACTACTGAGGAATTACAGCAGTTACTGGATGCAGAAGTGGCTGACTGTGAAGAATTGTTAGACCGCCCAGTTGACGAACTGACCTGCGAGGACTGGCAACGGCTACGGGAGTATGAGCCGCACTTGGAGTTACTAGCGGCGTAATGGCAATTCGCAATTGAACTGCGACTTGCGAATTGGAAATTGCGAATTGTTTTGGCGATCGCACTTTCATCTACGACGAGAGCGATCGCCCTAATCCACAATAACCACTAATCACATCTATGCAACCTACAATATCCATTCCCCAACACTGGGGCTACCCACGCTTTGCTTTGGAACAGCGTACAGAACAGGGCATCATCTTGGGACTTTATTACTACCCGAATGGTACAGAGTTGGCTGAACAATTTGATGATGGTTGGCGTTATGTCCTGATGCCTAATAAAAACTCTGATGAAATATCTTACTTGCAAGAGAATCAAATTCAGCCACTTTCCCCGCAGGAATTATTCTCAGAAATTACCGCAGAAATTGAATTCTATCAGCGTCAAATCTCCATTCTGCAACAACAGTTAGCCGTAGTAACTGGAGGTAGCAGTAATGGCTAATTCTACAGACAGTTTTGACCGTCGGGCTAATCATCTGCTGCGTTTACTTCAGCTTTGTGGCGGTTGTGATTACATCGGTTGCAATTCCAATTTTCGGATTCAGTTATTCAAACACTGCTGGATAGAGAACTGGTGCAAGTACAGAACACTGGACGCGGCTTTTTGTTGGAGATTGCTGAGGACTTTTAGGTTATTAATCCCAGAGGAGAAAATTATGAAACTTTACGCTAAGACAATCGCACAAACTTTACCAGATTGGGCAACAGTCGTTACAAAGTGTGCAGATTTATTTGAGATTGAAATTAACGATGAACACCCCAATTTTCAATCTCTGCTTGAAGATTTAGAAACGGAGATTGAGCCAGGAACCTCCGGTGTAAAGGCAGAGGATTTATGTTCTAGGCTTGGCATTGAAATGTCTAACCCAAATCTGCACTACTTAGTTGCTCAAGCCCAAACCCTGATATTTGAAATTGCTACACACCCAGACTACAAACGACTGTTGGACTTGGGATATACCCCTGATTTAAATATTGCTGATGCTCAAACTGCACTGACTTATTTGCAATGGGAGTTAGAGCGCAATCAAGAGGGGGAAAAGGGGAAAGGTTAAAGGGAACATCCATATTTAAAAATGCTTGCTCTGTACTGTATTGAGAAAAGTCTTTCCTTTTCCTTCCTTTACCCCTTCCCTTTGGGAGCATCCAGTTTTGGAAGATTTATCATTTATGGGAAAATGTAAAGGGAAATAACCCTGTGCGATCGCTGACAATGAACCAAGAGAAACAAGAACGGATCAAAGCCTGCTTACAAGAATTGTCAA
>JADEXV010000029.1 GCA_015206945.1 Nostocales cyanobacterium LEGE 12452
CTATAAACATCCTCTTCATAATCGAAAATTTCAGCTATTTTACAATGCGTAAATCCTTAGTCTAACTGTATTAGTGGGAATTTCTGAGCCAAATAATCAGGATGTTCATGAAACATTTGCTGCGTAAATCCTAAGTTAAAAACCAGCAATTTTGTGAAATATTCCCCTTTATTATGACTAAGCAAAAACTTCGCATTGCACTGTTTACAGGGTTATACGCTCCTTTCTTAACTGGTGTTTCCGTTGCAGTTCACCAACGAGTTCGTTGGTTACTAGAGCAGGGACATGAGGTTTTTCTAATCCATCCGCAAATCAACGATCGCTACCCCAAAAATGTCGGCGATCGCCCTATGGTAGGTTTAGAGGAAATTCAGTCTTTCCCCAACTTCTCTGCTTACGCATTCCCCACAGAACCGCTGCTATTCTATAAGTCTCTTCCTCAACCGTTGAACTATCGGCATTGGAGCGATACCAAGTTGCTGGAGAAATTCAAACCCGATATTATCGTGGTTGAAGAAGCAGCCCAAATGAGAGGTTTATACTCATTTTTCTTGCAAGGTTATGGTCGCCCTATCGGCACTCAATACGCAAAACGAACAGGCACGCCAATAATATCACTCTTCCATACAGATATCGTTGCGTATATCAAATATTACTTTGGAGACAGATTCTTCAATTTGGTTCGTCCCATCGTTCCCGTTTTAGTTAAGCAGTTTAGTGAGTCTTATGACTTCAATTACTTCTCTTCTAAAGAGCAACTGACTAAATACGAAGAACTGAAATGCCAACGTGCTGAATACGTCGCTTATCAAGGTATCGATTGCGAAAAATTTCACCCGCGAAACATTTGTTACGACCCAATTCCCAACGATAACCGACCGACTCTGTTGTTTGTCGGACGCATCACACCCGAAAAGAATGTCAACCAATTGCTTGATATCTTTCCAGTCATAGCTGCTAAAATTCCTGATGTTCATCTGGTAATTGTTGGTAGTGGCCCGCTAGATGAAGAGATCCGTGAGCGTGCTAAAAAGTTTGGATCGAGTATTACTGTATGGGGCGAGTCTCATGGTACAGAACTTCTAGGTTGGTTTGCCAGAGCGGATGTTTTTGTCAACCCTTCCGTCACTGAGAACTTCTGCACTACCAATAACGAAGCGTTAGCCTCTGGAACTCCTCTGGTTGCTGTTTTTGCACCATCAACCTCAGAACAGGTATTTCCTGGTCGTAACGGCTTCCTTGCCCAACCTAACAATCCTACAGATTTCGCCCAAAAGGTAATTGCGATTCTGGAAAATCCCGATTTGAAAGCAGATATGACTAGACACGCTCGCCCCTCCATACTCGAATTTGATTGGTCGGCATGTATGCAGAAATTTGAACACAAACTTTACCAAATTGTTGAAGGAGCGCAGAAGGTTGAGGTAGGTACAGGTAGTATAAGACCACAGCGATAACAAACGCGACGATCGCTAGTATCTACATACAGTACTGGCGATCGCTAGCACTGCAACTTTTTGCACCAACGAGTTTTAGGATCATTAAACACATTCGACTTGCATTCTCCTAGTTGCAGCTAAACGACCGATCGCAGCGGTTCGTATGTGTCTGCCAACTCATCAATCGAGATACCCTTGAGCAGGTAGCCAATAGCTCCGGCTTGCATTGCTTGCTGTACCAAGTCATTGGCTAGAAAACTTGTCAAAATTAAAACTTGAATTTCTAAGTATTTTTTGCGGATAGCTCTTGTTGCTTCTGCCCCATTCATCCCCACCATCATCAAATCCATCAGCACCACATCTGGCTGCAACTGTTCGCACAAATGTACTGCTTCCACAGCAATCTTCCGTAGCCGTTCGCTTTCAATCAATTGTTCCCCTAGCTTCACCGCTTGGATCAACTCCTTACGTTTAGATGTTCCTGCAAGTGATATTGTCTTGGTTTTTCAGGCTTCAGAAGTAAGGAAATACACTGAGTTTACAACGGTTTAAAGCAGCAAAGCGGATTCAAATTTAAGGAGGGTTAGGGATAATCAAGCCTTAACCCAAGAGTATTTGCAGATAATTAACTGCGATTATCTATCTGAGCGCGTTGCAAACTTCCAGAGAAGTCAACATAGACACTTTTCCACTCTGTGAAAACATCCAAAGCAGTAGTTCCAGCTTCGCGGTGTCCATTACCGGTTTGTTTCACACCACCAAAGGGTAAGTGTACCTCTGCGCCAATAGTGGGGCCGTTAATATAGGTGATACCTGCTTCGATGTCGCGCATGGCAGTAAAAGCTCGGTTGATATCGCGGGTGTAAACTGAAGAAGAAAGACCATAATTGCTATCGTTGAGAATTGCGATCGCATCCTCAAAGGAGCTAACCTCAATTAATGCCACTATTGGCCCAAATATCTCTTCACGGGCGACGCGCATATCAGGAGTTACATCATCCAAAATAGTTGGTTGAAAGAAGTAACCATTTTTCAGTGAGCCTTCACTAGCAATTTCTCCACCAATTAAAACCTTTGCTCCTTCCTCACGAGCAATATCCAAATACTTGCTCACCTGTTGGAGTTGCTTTTCATTGACTATTGGGCCAATATCTGTATCAGAGGCAGTTCCAGCACCCAACCGCAACTTACTAGTACGCTCATAAAGCATCGCGGTAAATTTTTCTTTGATATCACGATGCAAAATCAAGCGACTGGTAGCCGTACACCGTTGCCCAGTTGTCCCAAAAGCTCCCCACACTGCACCATCGAGAGCAAGTTCTAAATCGGCATCTTCCATCACCACTTGAGCGTTTTTACCACCCATTTCCAAACAGACACGCTTGTGAGTGCGGCCGCAAGTAGCGCCGACAAAAGCACCTGTTTCTGAAGAACCGGTAAACGATACTAAATCAACATTGGGATGCTCAACTAAAGCTTTCCCCACCTCTTCTCCCACACCATGCACCAAGTTAATGACTCCTGGTGGTAAACCTGCTTGTTGAAAAATCTCAATCAATTTAGTTGCACAGGCGGAAGTATCTTCGGCAGGTTTGAGAATAACTGTATTGCCACATACCAAGGCTGGCATAGCTTTCCAGCAAGGAATTGCCACAGGGAAATTCCAAGGAGTAATTAAGGCACAGACTCCGATGGGCATCCGCACAGTCATGGCAAATTTATTGGACATTTCCGAGGGTGTCGTTTGCCCAAATAGTCGCCGTCCTTCGCCAGCACTGTAAAAGGCGCAGTCAATACCTTCTTGCACATCTCCCCTCGCTTCCGTCAAGGGTTTACCCATTTCCCGACTGATTAATTGGGCAAGTTCTTCTTTATGCTGAAGTAATATTTCCCCAACGCGAAAGATGTATTCTGCCCTCGCTGGGGCAGGGACTTTGCGCCAACTCTGGTAAGCTTTACGGGCGGCGGCTACTGCTGTATCTACATCTTTAACTTGAGAACGGGGAAATGTGGCCACGACTTCGGTTTTGTCGGCAGGGTTGCGACTTTCTAGGGTTGTTTCCCCTACAGCACTCAACCATTGACCGTCTATATAATTGCGACAAGATAGCGGAGTTGTCATTTTGAAAATCTCCGATGATCCACTGAAACTTGTGTATTAAGTTTGCTTGCTTTCTAGGTTATCCTCAAGTTTACAAAATTGGGGTAAGAAGCAAATATCGATATAAAAATTAAGGGACGAAGGCCAACACCCCCACAGGCGAACCAGAACCACCACGTAATCTTAGAGGTGCGATCGCTAGAGTAGTACCTTTAGCTGGTAGTTGATCCAAATTTGTCAGATTTTCCAACACAATGCGCGATTTTTCCAATACCAAGCGGTTAATCGCAAAACTGTTATCCTGTCCTGGATCTACACCATGAGTATCAATTCCTACCCCAATTATTTGCCGTTCATCCAGTAAAAATTGAGTGGCATCGCTGCCAAATCCTGGAAAGTGGGGAATCCCTTGAGAATCATGATTGAGGAATGCACTTTTATCAAACCACTTTTTCTGCCAACCAGTATTCAATATAACTACGCAACCACTAGAAATCTCACCGTATTCTTCTTCCCAAGCCAAAACATCAGCAATAGTCAGGGCATAATCAGGATTAACTGCTGTGGCTTGGCAAATATTTATAACTACCGCAGGTACAACCAACGACTGGGCTGGGTATTGGTCAATTCCCACGGCATAACTATGAAAACTGTTAGGGGCATTGATATGGGTAGCGCTATGTTCCCCCAAAGAGAAACGCCGCAGGTAATAACCATCATTATTTAGTTCAGCCACAGTCTCAAATTCTACTGTGGGATCTCCAGACCATTGGGGAATATCTACGTCAATTACATGACTTAGGTGGATAACACGTGTGTAGGTGATACTATTTTGACTTTGGGGTTGTATCATCCCAGCCTTCTATATTATTTGTACTCAGAGATTTTTTATCAGGTACGTAGGTGCAGATAGTTGTGTACTTCGTCTGGGTTGGACTACGCCTACGCAAACATAGTACTACTATTACAACGTTTTTCCAACCTAATTACCTATACTCAAAGAGATAATCCCCCCAATTCCTGTAAATTTTAGGCGATTGAGGGGATTCAAATGTTGCAGCAAAAAGTGAGTTGATATTAAGTTAGCAATTATTAGGTTAATTTTAAACTAAGCTTTGATTAAAATTAGATATCTCTAGAAATTAAATATGCGTTATCTAGAACCCTTCTAGAGACTTAGCAGTGCTACAGACATCTTACAAAGTAACAAATGCCAAGATATTGGGGTGCATGTTAAAGGTTACTGGGTTTGGGAAAATTCCATACCTTTACCCTTTAACCCTTAACATACACCGCACTTCTGCAAGAAGTCTTACGTCTCTACGTTTTTCACTAATATCTCTATTGTTTGATATCTACGTTGAGGGTTCTTGCTTTAGTGGAATCATCACAACAAACTCGGCACCTTCTCCTGGTGCTGAAATACACTTAATATTTCCACCGTGTTTTTGGACTATAATTTGGTAGCTAATTGATAATCCCATACCCGTGCCCTTACCCACAGGTTTTGTCGTGAAGAAGGGGTCAAATAAGCGTTTACGTACTTCCTCACTCATGCCTGGGCCATTGTCAGCAATTCTAATCATTACATGGTCTTTTTGAATGAGGCTGCGAATGCGAATCTGTGGAAAAGTCATTTGTCTTTGTTCGCGCAGCGTCTCCTTTGGGAGAAGTTCTGATCGCCGGAAGCCTCCGCTCAGACTTCTCTGTTGGTCATTTGTCCTTTGTTCAGTTTTGTTTACTAATGACATAGGCGCTTTGCCTTCCCGCAGGGTATGACTATTGACAAATGACTCTTCTAAAGCATCGATCGCATTTGTTAACAGATTCATAAACACCTGATTCATCTGTCCAGCGTGACAGACTACTGGTGGTAAATTGCCGTAGTCTCGGATTACTTGGATTTCGGGATGTCCTGGTTTGGCTTTTAGACGATTTTGCAACAACAGCAGGGCGCTATCCATCCCTTCATGAATATCCACTGCTTTTGTACCGTCTTCATCAAGGCGAGAAAAATTGCGTAAAGATAAGACAATCTGCCGAATGCGTTCGGCTCCCATTCTCATAGACTCCAAGATTTTGGGTAAATCTTGCTTGAGGAAGTCTAAATCAATGGTGTTGATTTGTTGATCGATCTCTGGTGTTGGTGGGCAGTAGCTCTGTTGATAAAGTTCTACTAAGTGCAGCAAATCCTTAGTATATTCACGCGCGTGGCTAATATTGCCGTAGATGAAATTGACGGGGTTATTAATTTCGTGGGCAATACCTGCAACCAATTGTCCTAAACTGGACATTTTTTCAGTTTGAATCAGTTGCGTTTGAGTTTGTTGAAGTTCTAGCAGTGCTGCTTCTAGTTGCTGGGCTTTGTCTTGGGCAGTTTGGGCGGTGATGCGACTTTGGGTGTAAAGTTTAGCTTGGTCAATGGCGATCGCTAGTTGAACCGTAACTGCTTGTAGTAATTCTATTTCGTTGTTCAGCCAAGGGCGCAAGCCACTACAATAACCACAGCTAAATGCACCAATTTCGCCAGATTGAGTGTGTACAGGCAGCGCCATAAAGGCAGTGAAACCAAAATCCTGCAAAAATTGCTGTGTTATAGAATCGCCCACAGTCTCAGTATCATCAATGCGGATGATTTCTCCGTTCAAGGTTTTGGCTGCGATTAGTTTGATTTCGGCATGAGTTGCTTCTTGTTGATTAAGTAGACATGGTAAAAAGGAACTTTTCGCCTCATAGACTCTTTCCCAGTAGGGTACATCAGCGTCTTGCCGATACCAAAAGAAGGCGCAGCGATCGATCTGGAATAAGTTGCAAATCTCCTGCACTGCGGTTTCCACAATGTAATTAAGATCCAAAGAAGCTCGAATTTGGCTAGAAAGACGATTGAGTAATGTTTCCCGCTGGACGCTTTCTCTAAGTGCAATTTCTGTTTGTTTGCGCTTGATACCAATGGCAATTTCTTGAGCAGCAAATTCCAATGCTTTGAAAGTTGATTCTGTCACTGCTTGACGGGCAAACATGGCTATTACCCCTACAGTTTCATCTTCAACAATTAAGGGATAGCCAGCAAAGGCGACCATACCCTCTCGCTGTGCCCACTCTTTGTTACCAACGCGGGGATCTGTCTGCACAGAATTAGTTAAGTGGGGTTTGCCCTCTTCGGCAATCAAACCAATTTTGAATTGACCGACTGGCACACATTTATGGGGTCCATTGATATGGGTGTACATCCCAGAACTGACTTGCAACTCTAATACGTTGTCTTGTTCGTTCAGCGTCCAGATGCGAGCAAAGGCTGCATCAAGATGTTCAACTAAGGCTTCAGTGCAGCGGCGCATCATATTCTCTAAGTTGTCACTCTGAGTCAACGCCGCGTCTACATCGGCACGAAAATTTGCTAAACGCGCTCGTTCTGCTAGAGCTACTTCTGCTTCTTTACGGTCGGTGGTGTCATAGCAAATACCAACGAAGTACAAAACATTGCCATTAGCATCTTTAATCGCAGATGAGTTGCTTGTATGCCATCGCCAACTACCATTTTTGTGTTTAACTCGATATTCAATTGCCTCTTGTTTCTTGCCTGTTGTCAAAATTCTTTGGAAATAATCGGCACAGATATGCACATCGTCAGGATGTATGAAGGGAATAAAAGATTTGCCTTCAACCTCTGCAACCTCATGCCCAAAAATCTCAGTCCAGTTAGGAGAAACGTAAGAAAATATCCCTTCAAGTGTCAGCGCAAAAATAATGTTGTTGGCGTTTTCCACAATGCTGCGGAACTTGGCATCACTTTCTATTAAGGCTGCTTGGATGTTGTCGCCGATGTTGCGGACAAGAACTATGATTTGCTGGTCTGGTAATGGTAATAACCTAGCTTCAAAATTATTATTTTCTTCTAGGAGCGGTGAGGTATATTCAAAACTGATTAAAGATTGAGTTTCAAGTACTTGAGTTATTGCTTGATGGAAGCGATCGCCTATAGCAGTCGGTAAGCATTCTCGTAAACTCTTGCCCTGACAATCTCCTGGTAGAATATCCAGACTCTCTATCTTACCTGGCTTGTAATCCAGAATACTTCCATCAGCATCAAGACGAAAGTATGAATCAGGAAGTACTTGCAAAATCGCGGTAAATTCTGATGTTTTTTGGCGTAACTGTGCTTCAACTGCTTGGCGTTTGCTAATTTCAGCTTGCAGTTGCTCTAATGCTTTTGCTAATTCTGTTGCTCGTTCTCTATCTGTAATTTTACGTAGGGGGCGAGAGAAATTTTTAGATGGCGAGTAGCTTTCTGTTAGGGAAGGTTGACTTATCCCTATCGGCACTCCTGTTAGATCGACACAATAACCGATGTAACCAACAAAGCTACCATCTGCTGCAAATCGTGGCGCGGCTGTATCTAAAATCCAGCGATATTCGCCATCAGCACTACGCAGACGATATTGCCTCTGGAAGGAATCATACGTCGCAAATGCTCTCAGGTATATATCTTCGCATCGCTGTCTATCTTCTGGATGGATGCTGCCAGTCCAAATATTGCCTATTTCCTCTTCTCGCACAGATGCAGACGCGGCTGTTGTTAGATGTTTTCCAGTAAATTTCAGCCAATTAGAATTGAAGTAACAGTAAAGTGCATTGCATCCAGACATCCAAATCATCAGAGGAGCAATATCCACCTGCTGGCAAAATACTTTTTCATCCTGTTGTATTTCTTCCTCTTCAACTATGATTTGTTTAACGTAGCTCTGCACCTTTTTAGAAAACACTTTTGCCTGCCTGCTCTGCCTAAATTATTAAGGTAATATGCTGCTGAAAATAAAATTTCTTAATACATGGATATAATCTTGTTTACGCTAACCTGCTAATGATCTTAATACTTTATTTATTTTTATATGCCCAGCAATTCCTCTTTTACTGTAAATAAATTGAAAAAATGCTGAAGTTATCATTAAGATTAACTTCAGCATTTTTTGTGAAATTTAAACTATCTATATATAGGGAGCTTGTTTGACTTTGTTTATTTTTCAAATTACTGATAAATTTATCTTAGCTATGTAATTGCATTGCTCAAAAACCTGATTTAGCTTTACGGAAACTAAATGATTCTCTGCAACACATTTACATCTTTATAATAAATTCACAATAATCAAGAATTTTATCCAAAATAAATATTGATTTTTTATCAAGAAGAATTCAGCATGAATTAAAATCTGGCTGATGGATCTATCTTGCTTAAAATCAGGGGGTATAAAAGAGTTTGAGAGTCACGTCTGTATTAAGCAGTTATTATCTGAATTAATGGTATAAAAACTAACTTTATTTATTTTTAAGTTTGGATAATGATAAATGTATTGTTTTTTATTTTTCCCAACAAAACCTAATTCTTCAAAATTGTCTTGACTAGTCAAAATGCCTTATATACCAATCCTATCTGAGTGATGATAAACCTAGGTGATGACGAACTGTCTCTCTACGAAATACTACATATAGCACAGTATCTTGTAAGAAGTATGCCAATAAAAAGAGAACAAATCTCACGAATGCTTTAGGATTGCTATAGCAAAATCGCAAATTAAATGAGAGAAATGCTAAATGTGATATCAACTGGTTGCAACAATTGCTGGTAATCGCATTTTATATGTTATAAAGCTCACAGAAATTAATGTTAGGCGGAAACTACTTTATGGAACCAGATAAACTGGGCCGTTTTAAGGAGTACGGCGAATTCATCCTCCGAAAGATAGATTCTGTGCCCCAGTACCCTTCCAAACAAGAAGATTGGGTTCCAGCTAGTCTTGATGACTGTCTTCTTCGTTTGCGATCGGCTGCCCAGAAAACTGTAGACCTGGCAACTTCGCCTGTCAAAATTGGTGTAATGGGGGAATTTAGTAGTGGAAAAACCTTACTTTTAGGCAGCCTAATTGGATATGCAGATGCTTTGCCAGTCAGTGAAAATCCGACTACAGGTAATGTTACCGCCATACATATTATCCCGCAAGACGATTTTGCAACGACGCAATTAAGTAACTTTACGGTAGAATATCTTTCTCATGAAGGCGTACATGAGTGTCTACGCTTCATGCTAGGGGAAGCCAATAAACGAACAACAGCAGCAGGGCTTCCTCCGATACCAGTATCGAAACTCAATTCTGGGACAGATATTATTAGCTGGTGTGAAGAAGCATGGAATAGCAGTAACAATTTAGAGCTCCGTTATTTACTCCGAGAGTTGGTATTATTCCTGCGGGCTTATCAAGCTTATGGGGAGGTTATGTGTGGTGGGCACTACCAAATTGATGCTACTACTGCCCGTGAGGGGCTACAGCTCGTTGAACAGCCAATGGCAATCCAAACTCTGAAATTTGAGGATCTACCGCCAGCGCATATTAGATTACCGAGTCCACCCCAGAGGCTACCAACAAAGTTATTGCAAAATAGCTTCCCACTAATTCGCCGCGTCGATATCGATGTGAAAATCTCACGGGAAATTTGGGATTTTGCAGATGCAGCTAAATTTATTCTTATCGACTTTCCGGGATTGGGGGCTGCTAATTCGGGGGCTAGGGATACCTTTTTGTCACTGCGGGAATTGGCAGAAGTACAGACAATTTTGGTATTGCTAAATGGTAAATCTCCTGGAAGCGATCGCGCCAATAAAATCTTCACGATGATGCAGCAGCAGCGACCGGGACAAGACCTGAAAGATTTAATTCTCGTTGGTGTGGGTCGTTTCGATCAACTCCCTCTAGACAGCGAAGGTGGCGAAAGAGAACTTGACCATCTGATTGAAGATAACCATTTAGAAGAGGAAACGGTTCTCCAAAAACTCAAAGTTCTGCAAACTACTATTGACGGTGCAGCAGCATTTACAACCCAAAAAGACCGCATCGTTTTACTGTCGCCACTGTTGGGATTAGCTGAATTGGCAAAACGTTCTACTACAGTCAAAGCAGGTTCACCAGAATTTTTGGCTAACTTAGATTATCCTGATTACCTAGACAGGTCTAAACGGCTACAACAGAAATGGGAGCTATTAAGTGAACGGCTGATAGAATCTAACACCCGTAGCTATTTGGGCAAACAGTTGGGTTATTTTAGTCAAGATGGCGGACTTAGTAAGCTGCGGGAATTAATTCAAACTCACGTAGCTACTCATGGTTTGAAGCAACTGCATGAAGATACCCGCAGAGCTGCTGATGTGGTGAGTCAGCAACAAGATCACTTGAAAGACATCATAGATGAAATTCACGAGCAAGGTATCCCCACAGGTGATAGTCCCGCTTTTATCGAATTGCGCTTTGTGGTCGAAAGCTTAGATAAAATCTACAGAAATTTCCAAAAAGATATCGGCAAAGAACCACTCAAAGACCGGCGCGGTGTTGTTGTCAGCGATGTAGTAAAAGACGAACTTACCTTTAGAATCCTCAATTGGAATCAATGGACTTTACTCTTCAACAAAGCCAATAATGGAGCGATCGCTCTGGCAGAATCTAAAGGTGCAGCCGGGAAATTATTCGATCGGGGAAACCGCGTAAATACTTCCCTTCCGACTAAGAGCGATGATTTTTATCCAGTATTTGAGAAAACCGTTAAAGAAGTAGAAGATTTTGCCCGCGATCGCATCCAGCAAGCCGTGGTAGATTTGTTGAACCAATTATCAAATTATATAGCCCCAGAACGCGAACAATTGCAGGCATTTTTCCACCCGGAAATGGAACAAGAAATCGAAGAAAAATTTGGTTTTGAAGATGCCGATCTCTTTTATAAATTATTACTAGGATGCGACCCTAACGAATGGAAAGAAGCAATCATCTCGGAAATTACTAGTAAAGATAAAACTGTTGCACCCGAAATTATCTTTCCTTTAGCACGTCAAGACGATAAACACAACGTTGGTCAAATCTTTGATTGGGCACCAGAGAAAAGCCAAGGCTTACCCAGATCGAGCAATCACCAACTTTTAGTACTGCGACTGCGAGATGAAATTACTGCTAGTGCCAGTCTTCATCTTGTGCAGTATGTCAGCGAAGTTAATCAGCAAATTAATTCCGAACTAGAAGGTATTTTGGATCAAATTATTCCGAGTCTGCAAAACCTTTCAAAAAAAGAAACTTTGCTAAGATATTTGGCGGCTGGGGAATTGCCATCTGAGATCCAAATTCCTACTTGGTTGCAGATTATTTCTGAAATGGCGGCTGTTTCTCCATCAGACAATTTGGATTTGGGATGACGCGATCGCATAGAAATATGAGGATGTATTTGTGAGACGTGATGCGATTTTTTATACAATTTTTAAGCGTGTCCCAGGATTGTTTTTTGAGTTAGTAGAACAGCCACCAGCAGAAGCTGCTAGCTATCGCTTTGAATCAGTCGAAGTTAAAGAACCAACATTTCGGATTGATGGGGTATTTTTACCTCCACCGGATGCAACATCTCAGACGATCTTTTTTGCTGAGGTACAATTCCAAAGAGATGAGTTACTGTACCATAGGTTTTTCTCCGAATCCATGCTGTATATGTATCGCAATCCGTCGCTTTACGACGACTGGTACGGGGTAATTATTTTACAGTCTCGCAGCTTGGAACCGGAAAACACCACTATTCATAGATCGTTACTGAACAGTTCTCAAGTACAACGAATTTATTTAGATGAGTTAGGTAGTCCTGATGAGCAAAAAGTAGGTATCAGTTTGATGCAGTTGACTATTGCCTCAGAGACTCAAATGGTTCGGGAAGCGAAACGTTTAATTGAGCGGGTGCAACAAGAGCAGATAACTGTTTTAGCGAAAGAAGAGATAATAGATGTAATCACAACAATTGCAGTTTATAAATTCGCAAACTTAAGTCGTGAAGAGGTAGAGGCTATGTTAGGAGTTAAGTTAGAAGAAACTAGAGTTTATCAAGAAGCTAAACAAGAGGGGATGGAACTAGGATTAGAACTAGGAATACAACAAGGACGAGAACAAGCAAAACTTGAACTTGTACCTCAGTTCTTAGTTCGCGGTATGTCGATGGAAGAGGTTGCCCAATTACTTAATTTAACTATCGAACAAGTAAGACTTACAACTGAGCAAGAATCTTCAACATCAACTTAGTAACTGCCGTAATTTTCATAGCAATGCCTAGTTTGGGCTACGCCTACGCCCTTTCATATAAAGGCGTAGCCCGACGTAGATATCGCGCCAAATAAAAAAGCCAGTGCTAAAGAGAATCAGTAGTACAAGACCAAAGATTCTCTAAATTTGTAATTTTATGATAGAACATTACAGTTTTTAGCCAGCTATAAAATAAACAACAGAAAGTGATAGTATAATGAACCCTTTTCAACTCAACAAATATAGCGATCGCGAACCAAGCGAGAAACAACAAAAAAGATTTCCCGGATGGTTTGCTTTAGATTTTGGTACGTCGAATTCGACAGTCACACTTTTCGATCCAATTGAAGTACCAATCGCAGAAATTTTACCCAAAGAACAGGAAATGCGGTTGCGCGATCGCTTATCGCAATGGCTCAGTTCTCCCGCCTCCGTAGCTTTGCCGGATGTCAGCGCTGATGATTGGGCAAAGTTTATCACAGAGATTAGCAAAAATTTGGAGATAGAACCCAGCCGATTGAGTGAAGTATTTGAAAGTGATAATAAAGAGCGATTTTTGGAAGCAATTCGCCAAATTGAACTTTCTTTAGGAAACAGCGAGAGATTCCGCCGGGCTGTCAGCAAAAAACTTTACCAAATTTATCATGAGGTGTTCCGCGTCCCTACCCTAGAGTCGCAAAATCTGATCCCAGTTGTGCTGGATATTGATCGCCGCGATACGGAAATTCCGAGCGAGTCAGAAATTTCACATTTAGGGGATTTGAAACTGCGGATGGGAAGGGAAGCTAGAGATAACCGAAAAAAAGCGATCGCTCAAGGTACAAGCGGTTCTTTAAAGGAAATTATCAGCAGGTTTCACCATTCACCCAAACGCTATTTTGGCCAGGAGCGATCGTTTTCAGTTATTTTGGATGGCGAAGAAGAAACAATTACCGCTAACGAGTTAATCCAATCTGCTTGGGCGCATTTAATCGAGTTAACTGAAGACTACCGCCAACACGCACGACGCAGATTCTCGGAAGGAGATTTTTTAACAGCAGTTGTCACCTATCCCACGGTCGCCCCACCAGTTGTTCGTAAAGAAGTTAGAGAACTAGTTGAGCAATTGGGGATCGATGATGTACAAACTGCTTATGATGAAGCCGTTTCTGTGGCGATATTCTTTTTATGGCGAGAATTTGGTGGTAATCTCAACATTGGCATCGAGTCATTCAAAACCCGTTGTCGCCAAGCAGGAAACAAATGGTCGCAAAATGTCCTCGTCTTGGATATTGGCGGGGGAACCACAGATTTAGCTTTAATTGAACTGACTTTAGAAGATAAAACTCCAGCCTTTGCTGATTATGAAGACCGAGGTTTAGGAGGACGTTATTATAAACTGACTCCCAAACTATTAGGTTCATCTGGTCATTTACAGCTAGGCGGTGAGTTAATTACACTGCGAATTTTCAGATTATTAAAAGTTGCGATCGCAGACTTTTTATTGACAGCAGTCACAACAGGCGATCTAGAAAATGAAAAGCTAGAAGATTTAATTAACTCCGAGTTAAATGAGCGCTTCTTAGAACAAGGCAAATTCAAAACTGGCAGTCTTTTAAAATGTTTAGATAGAGAAAATCCAGAAGGCGATATTTCTTACAAAGATGCTCTTGACACTGCCGAGAAAGTATTGCCCACCCGTTGGCAACAAGCACCTCAACGTCTGCAATCCTTTTATATTCTCTGGGATTATGCAGAAGCTGCCAAACTTAAACTTGGGCAAAAGCCACCAACAGAGAATTCTCTATTAACCTTCACACTTTCTGAGCAGCAAATTTCCGAATTGCTCACTCAAAGCGCCGTTAAATTGCAAGTCAAAGATCCAAATAATATCTGCATCATCCTAGACAACCACCAATTTGAACGAGCCGCCGCATCTGGAATTAAAGAAGCGATCGGAATTGCCAAAGGATTAATGGAAAGTCGTTTGCGTCCCGACGATCTCACCAAAGATTCTTGGAATTCTCAAAAAGTTGATTGGTTAATTTTGTCTGGTAAAACTTGTAATTTAGACATAGTACAGCACCAAATTTATCAAGAATTTAGTAAATCTCCATATTTTGTCTGGAATCCAGAACGGATTACCTTTGTGCTGGAATTTACCAAGCTAGCCACCTCAGCCGGAGCTTGCTATGCTGAGAAATTGCGAAGATTGAGATTCGATCCAGAAGAATCTAAAAGCTTGCTGCGTAAGGGAGCCAACCAGCTAGAAATTGATGTCAAAAACCTGTTTTATTATTTGCCCTGCAACTTCAAACGCAAAACCCAAAGCAACGATTTACTAACTATATTCAAAGCCGGACAAGAACTCTATCAACTCGCACCTTGGGAAACTGTTGCTAAAGTTCGTACTCATTGGCAAGGCATACAATTAACTAATATTATTTACCGTCAAGATTACGAAGAGGGAGATTTACGACTATGGGGAAGCTTTGACGGCAAAAACCTCATGAATCAACTGGAGATGCAAGAAGCAGAGTTTCTGAAAAAAATCAAAGTCCAGTTTGAAATTGACCAAACCCTCGAATTTAACGTATTGCTTTGTCAAGGAAATCCCCATTATTTGATTGATATTTCTGGTATTGATTTAGAATCGGTAATTTCAGAAACATCAGCGCTATTTGCTGATGAGAAATTGAACTGGAATATTGCTGTAGAAGGCTTCAATAAAGACTTGAATGATGGTGATATTGCTGTCAATGTTATTGAGTCAGCAACCGTCGATCAACCAGATGCCTATCATCTTGTATTTGAAGTCGGAAATGATGGTAGTAAAACGTTTCACAAATTTCATTATTTGCGCGATGGAGTGACGCAACCAGGAATTGGGTTAATTAGTAATCCCTTACCTCCATTCCCACAAACTGGCCAGCACACCTTCTATGTTTATCAAACAGATGCCGAAACCAACAGCAAAAAATGGATAAGAATTGGCGCACTCAGCAAACCAGATGTAACAACAGATTACCCTTGCCAATATCGTGTAACTCTCGACGATCGAGGTATTCTAAGAATGCACGCCGGTGAAGTACCTTACTGGACATCACAAAATCAAGAATGCCTGAAAGAAGAAGGATGCGTTTATCGTGCTGAATTAGAATTGCAACCTAATGAAGTTGATAAAGAACGCGATCCCTTTTGCGGCATACATTAAACCTCTGCGTTGAAAAAAATTAATATTTTTAAACGCATAGGCGTTTAGCCTTCCCGCAGGGTAGGGGCGCGGAGTAAACGCAGAGGGGCGCAGAGGTTTGCCAAGTTTTATTCGCTTTGGAGGTGAGATTCATGCAGCAGTTGCGTCAATTATTAGAGATAGAAAACTCGGAGTTAGCCCAATTACTGCGATTTAGTTTGTATGGACTAGAGGCTAGTTTAAATCAGGCTCGCGCCGAATTTCCACTAGATCCAGGATCTAAAATATGTGATGAGGTGCTGCAAGAACTTCATAACCTGTTGCAACCTGTACCGCCACAGCAAAACACTCGTTGGGAAGATCCGCCAGAGGATTTAAAACTAAGTCACCTGCGGAAAACTTTTGATTCTGACTCAGAACTTAATTATTATCTGGGTAATTCCCAACTGCAAAGCACAACAGACTCTGATTTGTGGAATGAGATTCAACGCAAACTGCTGCGAGTCCCAGAGGATTTAGCTGTATCTTGGCGATCGCGCACCTTAGATTTGGCTGAACAAGTTGGGGCGATCGCAGATAATTCTAACCTTTATCAACTTCCCTTTATCCGCGACGAAATTATCTACCCCGGACTTAGTGGTACTGTTCAAACTCAGGGATTGTCCTTATATCAACAAGCACTTTCAAATCCACTAGCTACCCAAGGGAATGCATCCGATTTACCAGCAGCATTCCTATTTTTATATATGAATTTTATCGAAATAGACCCAGATTTACATCACGCTTTAAAGAGTGTTTTTAGCTTCGATGTTGTTTCTTTACGCTCCAAACCAGAACAGCGCGATCAATATATTGATGCTTTAAGCGATCGCTTCCAACGCACCCAAAAAGCAGAGAAAAACATCGATCCCCTGTCAATTCTCCGTGCTTGGATTGACATGGACGAAGCGATACATTCCCTAGTATTCGTACCACCAGCTGAACGCTATTCTTGGTGGGGAAAGCTACAACATGAATCACGGCGCATCCTGAAGAAAGTCGCTGATGAAGCTATTAATGCAGGTAATGAAGTGCGAATTCGCCAATTATCGGGACTTTATGCAGATATCTGTGCTTTATCCAAGGATGACTTACAACTAGACTGTGGTGGTATTCCTGGCGAAGTCTTAACTTCTCTTCGGGTATATGCGCGAATTAATCAAGAAGAATCTCCAGGGCGTGTAATATTTCGTTCATCACGCTAGATGCTAGCAACTTTTCTAATTCTTGAGATTATGAGGCAAGGCAGACAATTTTACTAATCCCCGCCTTGCCTCATAATCTAATGAAGCTAAAAACGTTTAAATTTAAAGGATGCCCCAGAAGTGTAAAATCCCTTGACCAGAAAATACTTCAAGTGCAACGGCAGATAAAAAACCAATCATTGCAAAACGACCGTTCCAGTTTTCGCTCTGAGGAGTGAAGCCCCAGCGCAAAGCATTAGGATCTTCTGAAACCGAAGGCGTAGTCTTCTTAACGTCTGCCATAAATAATACTCCGAGCTTTTATGTTGTAACAGTTATAACTGCCTGTAAAGTAATGTAACAGACTTTTACGATAATGCAACATAAACTCAAGACAGAATTTAGTTAGTGACTATATATTATGGTTACGTAGTTTCTTAACAGGTTTGTGATTCTCTATAAATAAGGGTGGGTAATCTCTACTGGCTGATAGTTTAATATTTATACCATAATCACACAAGTAATATTAGTAGCCAATTGAGATACAAAAATGAATATTGACTTACTGAGATATCGCCAGAAGGTAGGCATGGGTCAAGTTTAGAGACTTTCTCTTTAATTTTTTGACAAGTTTTCTCTTGGCTATTTTTTCTTGTTGAAGTTTTTCAATTACTAATAGTCGTATTTTCTTATAATTAAAATTTTTTCTAATAGCGTAACTACCCAAATTACCCATCAAAGAGCTACTACGTCTATCTTTTGATGCTGTTTGGGAAACAACCGACGCTCCTAACGTACTAGATAACCAAATGTAAAATGGTAATTTAGCCTTCGGAAGTATCCACCCAGATTTTTTGATCATAATTTTATTTACTGTTTTTTGTTGTTGTATCTCTCTTGAGAGAATAGAAATAACCTTCAGCATAGATCGACAGTAAAAAAGCCCATACAAAACGAGTTTATAGCCGAGGGACTATCACACTTCAAAATTGCATGAGCTTTTACTACAGATATCTTAACATATTAAAAAGCAATTATCAAAAAATTATCTTTATGAGCTTAAAATAATCAGAAACTTAAAATAGAAGTATCCAGTAATTTTTAAACCTTATAATTTTGAATTATGATCAAAAGTCCTCTCCGATATCCTGGTGGTAAGTCAAAAGCAATAAATCAAATAGTTGAATACTTGCCAAAGAGCTTTTCCGAATATCGAGAGCCTTTTGTGGGTGGTGGTTCTGTATTTATTTATTTAAGGCAAAAGTTTCCTGATCTCAAGATTTGGATTAACGATTTAAACCGCGAACTCTTCTTATTCTGGAAGTTTGCCCAATCTGATATAGTTCAGTTAGTTAAAGAAATTCGACATATTAAAGTCAAATATACAGATGGTAAATAGTGTAGATGTCAATAATTTATCTGATTTAGAAAGAGCAGTTCGCTTTTTCGTACTCAATAGAATTACTTTTTCAGGAACTGTAGAATCAGGCGGTTTTTCTGAACAAGCTTTCCATAAAAGATTTACTGATTCTTCAATAGAACGGCTAGAAAAGTTAGAAAATATTCTCTCAGAAAATGTCCAAATTACTAATTTGGATTACAGCCACCTATTAAAATCAGAAGGAGAAGATGTATTTTTATTTTTAGATCCTCCATATTTTAGCGCTACAAAATCAAAGCTATATGGTAAAGATGGTGACTTGCACACTTCTTTTGAGCATCAGAGATTTGCTAACCTTTTGCAACAATCTCATTATCGCTGGCTAATTACCTACGACGACTCATCGCACATTCGAGAAAATTTCCAATGGGCTAATATCTCAGAGTGGGAATTACAGTATGGGATGAATAACTATAAGCAGAGTGGTGCGGCTAAAGGAAAAGAGTTATTCATTACTAATTACGAAATTAAACCTTATTTTGAAAATAAAGCACCACATCAAAACCTTGCTAATCCCGCTTTGCAATTAAGCCTTGAGATTTAAGTTTAACTTTGATAGCTTCCAATTTTCCGGTAGTATAACTCCCATAGCTCTCAATATAGCTACAACATACAAACCTTAGCTATGACAACTTCCCCAATCCCTGCTCAAGAATTCTCTGCTAGCTGGTATATTCTGCTGCAACAATTAATAGATGGACAATCATTGTCTCGTACTCAATCTGCTGAATTGATGCAAGGTTGGCTCAGTGAAGCGGTTCCCCCAGAGTTATCGGGTGCTATTTTAACAGCGCTGAACTTTAGAGGCATTTCTGCCGACGAGTTGACCGGCATGGCAGAGGTATTACAATCTCAATGTTCCCCACTCAGCCCTCAGAAATCAACACTTAGCACTGTAATAGATACCTGTGGCACTGGTGGAGATGGGTCATCAACCTTTAATATTTCTACAGCAGTTGCTTTTGTTGCTGCTGCATCTGGCGTACCTGTCGCCAAACACGGCAATCGTTCAGCGTCAAGTCTTACGGGGAGTGCAGATGTATTGGAAGCCTTGGGTGTAAATTTAAATGCCTCTAGTGAAAAAGTACAAGCAGCACTACAAGAAGTCGGGATCACTTTCTTGTTTGCCCCTGGTTGGCATCCAGCACTCAAGGCGGTTGCGTCATTACGGCGGACTTTGAAAGTGCGAACAATTTTTAATTTGCTCGGGCCGTTAGTAAATCCTTTGCGTCCAACTGGGCAGGTCGTTGGGTTATTTACTCCCAAACTTTTGGCAACGGTTGCCGAAGCTTTACAGAATTTGGGTAAGGAAAAGGCGATAGTGCTGCACGGGCGAGAAAAACTTGATGAGGCTGGGTTAGGAGATGAAACTGACTTGGCAGTTTTATCAGACGGAGAAGTGCAGTTAACTACTATTAATCCCCTAGATTTGGATCTAACGCCTGCTACCATAGGTATGCTTCGGGGTGGCGATGTCCAAGAGAATGCGGAGATTCTCAAGGCTGTACTCCAAGGTAAGGGAACTCAGGCGCAACAGGACGCAGTAGCTTTGAATGCGTCGTTGGCGCTGCAAGTAGCGGGTACGATCGCACTCCTAGATCACGCCCAAGGGATCAAAATAGCTAAGGATATTCTACAAAGTGGGGCTGCTTGGACAAAGTTGGAGGAGTTAGTGGAGTTTCTGGGGAATTGATTTGCGATCGCAATTGCGGGCGAAACTCTACGACATTACGCTTAATGGTGACATCGTAGTTACCAAAAAAGTCATGTCCTAGAAGTCCAGTTTCTAGTTCCGCACCTGCGATCGCTACTGGTATTTTATTTACCATTACCCCGCCAACTGCCATCGAATTAACATAGCCCACAGGAAATTCTACCGCTCTGGAACTCGCGGTGTTTGCCTTAGCTTTTCCCACTGTCACGACTCCCAAAGCATTAGCCATCTCTTGGGTGATGACAGTGCCACTTGCTCCCGTATCCACAATCATCTCAAATTGTTGCTGACCATTGAAGGTGACTTCCACAATTGGCGTACCACCAATTCGCCTTTTTATCGGCGCTGTAAATACTGCTTCATCAGGAATCACCACTGCTGATGAAGGCAAACCTGGCACTGGTGATAACGGTTTTGTTTCTCGTGGAGGTAAGGTGAACTTTGGCGTGGTTTCTCTTTGAGGAACAACAACAACTATTTTCTGAGGTTCTCTAACTGCAACAGGGCGAGGATTAGCTTGCTGTTGGGCATATTTAACCTGGCGGCGATATTCAGTAATTTTGGTTTGAGCGATCGCAAATTCTGGGCTTTTTCGCCGCACTTTTTGCATCAGCGCGATCGCCTCTTGGTACTGACTCGCCACCAATTTCCAATCATCTGGAGATTGAGCCGATTGGCTGATACTCCAAGCGCCAACAGCTTTGTCTCGTCCGATCTCAAAAAGACTTGGTTCACTTTCAAACGGATCTAGCGGCTGCGCTTCTGGGGTAGCTACTGGTCTTACTGGTTCAACGGTAGGCTGGACTGGTTCTAGATCCCCAATTGGCGTAGGTTGCTCATCGCCACCAGTAGCGGTGTTCAGTTTGTCTTCACTACAGGCAACGCACAAAACCGCTAGAGTGCTTGATACAAAAATTAGGGTTGCACGGAATAAAAAAGACTGAAGCATAATTAATTTTAACTGCCCAAGCTTTGCCAAATCCACTCCCGCTACTTTAATTCCCTTTTAATTTTAATTAACTATCTTAAAAACTCCCAATTGCTCAACTCGTGGGATAATTAACAATCGCAGTATTAAGGAATAGGGAATGGGGAATAGAGGACAAAAAGAGTTTTCCCGATGCCCCATGCCCAATACTTCGACTTCGCTCAGTACAAGTGCCCCATGCCCAATCCCCAATCCTATCACCTATGCCCCTGACTGACTCAATACCAGCTTTACTTGTCCTCGCAGATGGAACCACTTATCGCGGTTGGTCTTTTGGTGCGACGGGAACCGCGATCGGAGAAGTGGTGTTCAACACTGGCATGACAGGCTATCAAGAAGTTCTGACTGACCCTAGTTACCGCGGTCAGATTGTGATTTTTACCTATCCTGAATTGGGGAATACTGGCGTCAATCTTGAAGATGAGGAATCAGATGGCCCCCAAGTGCGGGGTGCGATCGCCCGCAATATTTGTCACCGTCCAAGTAACTGGCGATCGACACAAACTTTACCTGACTACCTCAAACAAAACCAAATACCAGGGATTTACGGCATCGATACCCGCGCCCTCACCCGCAAAATTCGGATGTTCGGAGCGATGAACGGTGGCATTTCTACAACTATTCTCGATGAAGCGGAATTGCTAGAGCAGGTACAGGCAGCTCCCAACATGGCAGGATTGAATCTGGTTCGGGAAGTCACCACCTCAACGGCTTATGAATGGTCTGATCCCACAATTCCAGCTTGGGAATTTAACTCTGAGGCTGGGGAAAATCTTGGGGAAGCCTTTACCGTTGTTGCCCTTGACTTTGGCGTTAAACGCAATATTTTACGTCGCTTAGTCAGTTATGGTTGCCGGGTAATTGTTGTACCTGCTGATACACCACCAGAGGAAATTCTCAAATACAATCCAGATGGTGTGTTTCTTTCTAATGGGCCTGGGGACCCTGCTGCCGTCACTGAAGGGATTGCAACTGCCAAAGCACTCCTGTTAAGTGAAAAACCCATCTTTGGTATTTGTATGGGACACCAAATTTTAGGTCATGCACTAGGGGCAGAAACCTATAAACTCAAATTTGGTCATCGTGGTTTGAATCAGCCTGCCGGTTTACAACAACGGGTAGAAATTACTAGCCAAAACCATAGTTTTGCTATTGATCCAGATTCTTTACCTACGGCAGTTGTAGAAATTAGCCACCTCAACTTAAACGATCGCACCATTGCCGGGGTACGTCACAAATCTCTACCTGTGTTCTCCGTACAGTATCACCCAGAAGCTAGCCCTGGCCCACACGATGCTGATTACTTATTTGAGCAATTTGTTCAAGCTATGCGAACAGCACGTCAAGCCGTGGCAGAGGTGAGGTAAAAATAGAGAATGGGGAATGGGGAATGGGGAATGGGAAATGGGAAATGGGGCTAGGAAAGAGTTTTCCAATGCCCAATGCCCAATCCCCTATTCCAGCAGAATGTAGACAACTTGCTCAAAAACCATCTATACTTGAGCGTTCACTTTAACTCATGAGGAGGGAATTATTGCTGAGCCACTGAATCTAACCGTTAGCCTGAGGGGCACTCGTGAAGTCCGGGATAACTGTCAGCTATTCCGCCTCACAGGTTTGTTAGATGCTTTTTCTGAGCCGACATTTCGCAAGACACTTGGCAGCAAGATAGACGAAGGTCCTAAGCACATTATTTTGGATCTCTCACAAATTGACTTTGTTGATAGCTCTGGCTTGGGCGCTCTGGTGCAGCTAGCCAAGCAGGCTCAAACTGCTGATGGTACTTTGCAAATTGTCACGAATGCCCGCGTAACTCAAACGGTCAAGCTTGTTCGCCTAGAGAAGTTTCTCTCCCTGCAAAAATCAGTTGAAGACGCTCTAGAAAACGTCAAGTAGTCTTGATTGCTCGATCTCAGAGGTAAATTTAGCTATCCAGATTCAAAATCGGATAGCTTAATTTTTAAAACTTCTGGCAGAAAACCTCTCTCCTTGTGAGAGAGGCATAAAGCCAGTTGAGCTATTATGTTTAAAGTTGAGTAATAACTAAAGATACAGAGACCCAATTTTTGGGTGGGTATGTAATTGTTGGCTAGAATATTGGATAAATAATCAAATCTGAGATATTTGTTGTAAGAAATACAAAGCTACCAGATTTGTTTATAGATAGACTTGACTTGATGCTGTATAGTTAAAAGTTGTCGTTTACTCAGTAAGTATGGCAATGCTACCAAGTAGAAGGGTGAATTTGATGTTCAAATTTTACCCTATCTTAGGCGCAGACCACAAGAAGTAGGCGAAATTTGGTTTATAGATGTTGACATCAGGGTGATTTTAAATGCCAACTCTCAATCAAAAAGATGAAATTAGGAAGTAATTTTGATAGTATTGATTATGCTAAGTATACTATCATGGCATACTTCAGAAAAATCAGTCTTTGCCAAGAATGCCTGCCAAATGTAGCCCGTCAAGGAATGATTTATTTGTGAAGTCACAGGAGGAAGAGCTATTAGATGGACAAGATGAAACTCCCAAACAGAGCTTGTCTTGGACTGAAGCACTCTTGGCAACCACAGGGCCATTCCAACAGATTTCCCTCTCACAAGTGCAACAAATTTCTCCTAGTGCTTTAGCATATTTAGGGGATGCAATTTATGAGTTGTATGTTAGAATGTTCTATCTGCTGCCATTGCAGCGGTCAGGAATTTACCATCGTCTGGTAGTGGAGCAGGTAAGAGCAGAAACACAAGCGCTACATTTGCGATCGCTGATTCCTCATCTCAGGGATACCGAATTAGAAATTGTCCGACGGGGTAGAAACGCCGCAACAGGACGCCCTAAGCGACTTAATCCCGAAATTTATCAACAGGCAACTAGTCTAGAAACTTTAATAGGCTACTTATATATCACCGATTACCAACGTCTAACCGAACTGTTGCAAATACTTCATCTAGAAAAAGAGTGAAAACTCAATTTCGCAGTAGCCACAACACTAGATTAGGTTCAAAAAATTGAGGTAATCGGAACATTCAACCATACGCTATATCGATAACTCAAATGCAGGATAAACCCAGAAAAGTCAAGACTTCTAGCGAACCAAATCGCGGACAACCCGTAAAAATTAAAGGTAAACGTGTTGTTACTAATCCGGCTCGCAATCCCAGGAAAATAGATAGCAACCCTATCTCTGGTGCGAATCCGACTCGCAATCCCAGAAAAGTAGATAGCAACCCTATCTCTGGTGCGAATCCGACTCGCAATCCCAGGAAAATAGATAGCAACCCCATCTCTGATGCGAATCCAACTCGCAATCCCAGAAAAGTAGATGGCAACACCATCTCTGTTGTTAATCCGAATCGCAATCCCAGGAAAATAGATAGCAACGCCAGCTATGGCAACTCGCGACAACGAAATAATAACTTCTCCCAGCCGTCTGTATCTACACAACCAACAGAAGAAGATAACGATCTCATTTACGGTCGTCATCCAGTATTGAGTGCATTGCAAAATCAGCGCAATCTTAACCGTCTCTGGATTACTACCCGTCTGCGGTACGATCCCAGCTTTCACCCTTTCCTCTTGCAAGCAAAGGAAAATGGCACAGTTATTGATGAAGTTGAACCCAAACGTTTAGACTATCTTACCAACGGCGCTAATCACCAAGGTGTGGCAGCACAAATTGCTCCCTACGCTTACATGGAATTGCCCGATCTAATTGAGCAATGCAAATCTGTAACTGATGCTGTAATTGTCGTGGCTGACGGAATTACCGATCCCCACAACTTGGGAGCAATAATTCGCACTGCCGAAGCAATAGGCGCTCAAGGATTAGTGATTCCCCAAAGAAGGGCATCTGGGATCACTTCCACTGTGATGAAAGTGGCAGCAGGCGCTTTAGAAAATTTTGCTGTAGCTAGAGTTGTCAACCTCAGCCGTTCCTTAGAAGAATTAAAAGAAGCTGGCTTTTGGATTTACGGCACAGCTGCAAGTGGCAGCGAACCTTTGCATACAGTCAATTTCACTGGCCCAATCGTTTTAGTAATCGGCTCAGAAGGCGAAGGTCTGGGTATGTTGACTCAACGCTCCTGCGATTTTTTAGTATCGATTCCTCTACAGGGTAAAACCCCCAGCCTGAATGCTTCTGTAGCAGCAGGTATGGCGCTTTATGAGATTTATCGGCAGCGATCGCTAAATACCCTGCACTTAGATAAATTACAAAAAATCTCTTTTAAAAAATAACGTAACAGAGTATAAAGAAATGTAAAAGATAATAAAACAGCATATCGTTTAACACCCTGTAGACGTTTATAAATCGGCTAAAACCATGAAAACCATTTGGCATAACCTCAAGGAAGTGTTAATTAACACATTCGACTACATCGGCTTGGCTTGGTGGGTAGAGATTGTGACGCAGAATCCCCGTTGCACGTATTACTTCGGGCCATTTCTAAATTCTTCTGATGCAACATTAGCAAGCAAAGGATACATAGAAGATTTGGAACTTGAAGGAGCTACGGGAATTATTGTAAATGTCAAGCGTTGCAAACCTAGTAACTTAACAATTGCTGACGACTTGGGGGAAAGATTTGACCGCAAAGTACAGCCTGCCTTTGGCGGTCAAATTTAAGTTAGGCCAGAGAATGAAAAGGATGCCCTGATGCAAAGACGCAAAGACCCAGAAAACCCTTTTATCGGCGGTTATTGCGTCTTTTTTACCGATCGCGTCACCACATCTTCCCTCTCCTTTTTTTCTTCGTCAATAGTCTAAATTTTTTAAATATTTTTTTAAATATTAAATATTTAGACTATTGACTACCAATTACCTGCGGATGAACTTCGAGCCAATGGTCAATATCATTAAGCACCTGCTGGGGGACTTCCCACGGGAAAAGATGAGCGGTGTTGGGATAGCAATGCCAGTGAGAATTGTTGAGGTGTTGAGCAGTTTGTAAGCTGGAATCAGATGTGATGTGACGGTCTTGTTCACCAGCAAGTACTAAACTAGGACATTGTATTTGTTGTAAATCTAGAAGCCGATTGTATCCTGATTGAATTGCACTATAGAGGGCGCGAGTAGCAGCAGGGGAGGTTTGCAAATAAGCCGGTACTGCTTCCTTGGCGATGTAATTGTAACTGGTAGATGTATGTTGTTGGATTAGGTAGCGGAAAAGCGATCGCTTACCAAAAGTTTCAATATTCCATTGCCAACTCGGTTTTATATAGTTCAATAGGGCAGCAACGCCAGTATATAAATTATCCTGCCAAGTAATAGGAGGATGACTGCCACGAGGTTTTGCAGCTGTCGCCACTAAAATCAGCCCAGTAACGCGCTCTGGCAAACGTAATGCCAGTTCCATTGCCAGAATGCCCCCAAGTGACCATCCTAATACTAGGCACTTTTCAATCTGCAAACGGTCTAGCAGCGCTTCTAAATCAGTCAAATGGTCATTCATGTCAAAATTGCCCTTGTAGCGACTTTTGCCGTATCCGCGTAAATCAGGGGCAAAAGTTTTGTAGCGTTTTGATAAATGATTGGTAAAGACAGAAAGACTACGACCAGTACCAGGATGACCATGTAAACCTAAAATTGGGAATCCTTGACCTTGGGTGTAAACATTGAGACGTGCAGCAGTTGTGGTGTGGCGATCGCTCATTATTTGCCGTTCTCCTCTCTGCCAATACTGCCAACTGCATTGATCGCAGCTTCCAGGGCGATCGCCACATGAGTCCAATGAGTTCCACCCTGGCAATAAACTATATACGGCTCACGCAAAGGCCCATCTGCTGATAATTCCAAAGTACTTCCTTCAATAAATGTCCCTCCAGCCATAACCACCTGGCTCTCATACCCCGGCATATCATCTGGAATAGGATCTAAGTAGGAACCGATGGGAGAATGCTGTTGTATGGCTTTACAGAAAGCAATTAGCTTTTCGGCTGAACCGAGTTTAATTGCCTGAATTACATCTCCACGGGGAACTAGGGGAGCAGGATTTACTGGATAACCAAGTTTATCAAATACATAACCAGTAAGATAAGTCCCTTTCATCGCCTCTCCTACCATCTGCGGCGCTAGAAATAAACCTTGGAACAGCAGGCGATTTTGGTCAAAAGTAGCACCGCCATAACTACCGATACCAGGAGCAGTGAGGCGACAGGCGGATGCTTCCACTAAGTCGGCGCGACCAGCGACATAACCGCCAGCGCTGACAATGGTGCCACCAGGATTTTTAATCAATGACCCCGCCATTAAATCAGCACCTACATCTGTGGGTTCCCTGGTTTCAATAAATTCGCCATAGCAGTTATCTACAAAGCAAATGGTGTTCGGGTTTTGCTGTTTGACTAAATTAACGATTTTTTCAATATCGGCAATTGATAAACTAGGACGCCAAGAATAGCCACAAGAGCGCTGAATTAAGACTAAACGAGTGTTTTCAGCCACACTAGTAGTTAAAGCTTGCCAATCTATAGTTCCTTCTGGGGTTAGCTCCAATTGGCGGTAATTTATGCCAAACTCGATAAGAGAGCCTTGACCTTGACCCCGTAAACCAATGACTTCTTCAAGCGTATCGTAGGGAGAACCGACCACTGCTAACATTTCATCTCCAGGACGGAGAACACCAAACAAAGCACAAGCGATCGCATGAGTTCCTGAAACGAACTGCACCCGCACGGCCGCAGCTTCAGCGCCCATAACTTCGGCAAAAACTTTATCTAAAGTTTCTCGTCCTAAATCATCGTGACCATAGCCACTTACACCAGCGAAGTGGTGTGCCCCTACACGGTGATTACGAAAAGCATCCAGCACTCGTTTTAGATTATGCTTGACCTGAGTGTCAATTCCAGAAAAAATTTCTAATAGTGCCTGTTCTGCTTGCCGCAGCTGTTCTAAGCTGTTCATCAGTTCCTCGTTGAAAAAAATTAAGATTTATAGATATGCGGATTTTAAGATCGCGCAGACTAGGCTGGAAAATTCAAATTCAGGTTACTGCATGACAATTGCTACTTCAACCAAACCTCAAGTTAACTGGGTTAATACCCTGTTTTTCATTGGACTGCACATTGGCGCTTTATTTGCCTTTGTTCCTGGTAACTTTAGCTGGACGGCAGTTGGTGTGGGTTTCTTGCTGTACTGGATAACAGGTGGTTTAGGAGTTACTCTCGGATTTCACCGCCTTGTTACTCATCGCAGTTTTCAAACTCCCAAGTGGCTAGAGTATCTCCTGGTTTTCTTCGGCACACTCTCGTGTCAAGGAGGCCCAATTGAGTGGGTCGGGACACATCGCATTCATCATTTAAACTCTGATACTGATGCCGATCCCCATGATTCTAATAAAGGCTTCTGGTGGAGCCACATGGATTGGCTGATTCACTACTGTCCCGCTCACGCTGATGTTCCTCGTTTCACCAAAGACATTGCCGAAGACCCAGTTTATCAGTTTTTAGAAAAATATTTCATTTTGATCCAGGTTGCTCTGGGTGTATTGCTTTTGCTTCTGGGTGGCTGGTCATTCGTTGTCTGGGGAATTTTTGTTCGCATTGTCTGGGTTTACCACTGCACTTGGTTGGTGAACAGCGCGACTCATAAATTTGGCTATCGGAGCTATGATTCTGGTGATAGATCGACTAATTGCTGGTGGGTAGCCGTACTAGTTTTCGGTGAAGGCTGGCATAATAACCATCATGCTTTTCAATACTCAGCTCGTCATGGGCTGGAATGGTGGGAAATCGATTTAACCTGGATGACAGTTCAATTGCTACAAGCAGTTGGTCTGGCTACTAATGTGAAGTTAGCCCCAACAAAAGTTAGTTAAGAGTTAGGAGTTAGGATGTGTAGCCTTTTTAACTCATAATTCATCACTTCTAACTCCTAACTTTTCAAAAAGCTATTTACTTACGGGTGCGCTTGTGTAGGTTAGGTTGCTATAATCCGAAGCGCTAATGTGAAGAATTTTTACGGCAAGTTACTTTTTAGTGACTTGGTGGAGGAGTTTGTTGTTTTTTAGGTGTCCATGACTACATCAATAATTAATAGCCAGAAACTAAGTGACGAGCCTAGTAATTCCGACTTTCGGCTCAAAGATATTGTCAAAACCCTGCCAAGGGAATGTTTTCAGCAGAACCGTCGCAAAGCTTGGACACAAGTCCTGCTGAGTGTCTTGGCAGTCGCCTTGGGCTATTACAGCCTGATTATCACTCCTTGGTTTCTTTTGCCCCTAGCTTGGATTTTTACGGGCACCGCTTTAACAGGTTTTTTTGTAATTGGCCATGATTGTGGTCACAGGTCTTTTGCCAAACGTCGTTGGGTAAATGATTTGGTGGGGCATTTCTTCATGATGCCGTTAATTTATCCCTTTCACAGTTGGCGGATTAAGCATAATTACCACCATACTCATACCAACAAACTGGATGAGGACAACGCTTGGCATCCAATTAGACCAGAAGTGTTTGAAAATTGGGATAAAACCCGACAGTCTGCTTTTAAGCTATTCATGCGTAAACGCTTCTGGTGGGTAGGTTCCATTGGACATTGGGCTGTGGTGCATTTTGATTGGCGGAACTTCAAAACTAAAGACCAATCGAGTATCAAGCTGTCTGTGGCTGTAGTAGTTGTATTTGCAGCGATCGCTTTCCCGCTTCTGATCGCTACAACTGGCATCTGGGGATTTGTCAAGTTTTGGCTAGTACCCTGGATGATTTACCATTTCTGGATGAGTACTTTTACTATTGTTCACCACACTGCCGCAGATGTTCCTTTTGCGACAGCGAACAAGTGGAATGAAGCTCTAGCACAGCTATCTGGCACTATTCATTGTGATTATCCACGTTGGGTAGAAGTATTGTGCCACGATATCAATGTTCATGTTCCTCATCATATTTCCACTGCAATTCCTTCTTATAATTTGCGGCTAGCTTACAGCAGCATCAAAGAAAATTGGGAGCCTTATCTACATGATGAGTGTCAGTTTTCTTGGCCTTTAATGAAACAGATTACAGACCAGTGTCAACTATACACAACTGATATTGGCTATAAGACTTTCGACGAACATTATACAGCGCGATAAATAGCGTTGTGACTACACTCACGCTCTTGAACTCAACGAGAGCGTTTATCATGCTGTGTTGAAATAGAATTTAGCGACTTTTTACTAACTAAAAATTGTTAGGTAAATTGCCAAAATTTATCTTCTTTGGTGTTAGCGATCGCTAGTTTCGTGGGCATCCTAGAGGTGAGATTATCTTGTCTCAAAATCAAGTTCCGATTTATATCTAACAAAAGAATCCAGTGCAATTAGATACCATCAGTTTCAACAATCCTCTTAGCGGTGAAACGTCTGAGGATACAACTAAATTACCTTTCACTCTTCAAGATTTAAAATCTGCAATCCCTGCTGAATGCTTTCAGCCCAATGTAACAAAATCACTTTTTTACTTCTTTCGTGACATCCTGATTATCGGTCTGCTTTATGCAGTAGCTAATTACCTGGATTCTTGGCTTTTCTTCCCGATTTTCTGGCTAATGCAAGGAACGATGTTTTGGGCTTTGTTTGTAGTCGGGCATGACTGCGGACATCAATCTTTTTCTAAGCAGAAATGGCTCAATGATTTGATTGGACATCTTTCTCATACACCAATACTTGTTCCTTATCATGGTTGGCGGATCAGCCACAGAACCCATCACAAAAATACTGGCAATATCGATAACGATGAAAGCTGGTATCCTGTGACAGAATCACAATATAAGGAGATGCCTTTAGCTCAAAAGATAGGCAGATATTATGTTTTTCTCTTGGCTTATCCTGTGTATTTGTTTAAGCGTTCTCCTAATAAAGAAGGCTCCCACTTTTTGCCCAGCAGTTCGCTTTTCAAACCATCGGAAAAATGGGATGTCCTCACTAGTACTTTACTTTTGATTGGGATGGTAGGTTTACTCGGTTTCCTCACCTACCAATGGGGTTGGATGTGGTTGCTGAAATATTATGCTGTGCCCTACCTTGTATTCATAGTTTGGCTAGATTTGGTGACATTCTTGCACCACACTGAGCCAGAGCTTCCCTGGTATCGTGGAGAAGATTGGACTTTCCTGAAAGGCGCAATTTCTAGTATTGACCGTGATTATGGTTTGGTTAATCATATCCATCACGATATTGGTACTCATGTTGCTCACCATATATTCCTTAACATTCCTCACTACAATTTACTGAAGGCAACTGAGGCAATAAAACCAGTGATGGGTGAGTATTTCCACAAATCGGAAGAACCTATTTGGAAGTCATTATGGCGTTCATGTGTCAGCTGCCATTTTGTACCTGATAGTGGTAGTAGGGTTTACTACACATCCAACAACAAGTTAGCTAAAGACTAGTGGTTTATCTCATTAATTCTGATAGGTGAAGGTGAGCAGATCCCCGACTTCTTAAAGGATACAGCTGGCGAATAGGGGGTCTTACAGCCCAGCAATTAATGCGATAGACCACTAGAGCCAATTTCAAAAGCCCTCTCCCAAGCTTGGGAGAGGGCTTTTGATTCATAGAAGAAGTCTAATAACTTAAGCTGGCTTGCTTTTGATGTTGTTCACCATGATGGTTACAGCCACCCTAATGATTATGGTGATGATGACCAGGACCGTGGGAGCAGTTTTGCAAATCTTGCTTCATCAGCTTGTCGCTGATTTCTTGCAAGGATTCATCCACAGCTTGTAAGCCAATCCAAGTATCAATCTTTTGGACATCAAATCCTACCTCACGGCGATCGCCTACTTCTAATAAAGGACGGCGAATTAACAATGGCTCTTTTAGCATCAATGTCAAAGCGGTTTCGGCATCGATTTTTTCAGGAACCACCTCACCAGATTTTATCTTGGGAGCGGAAAGATTAAACCATTCGGCTACGGGGCGATCGCCAAAAAATGAACGCAACCGCTCAACTGTCCAAGATTCTGTTAGCAGATTGCATGGTATCACTTCATGACCGGCAGCTGTGAGCAAAACTTTTTGCTTAGTACCACCTTTACAGCCTGGTTTGCTATAGAAAATTACTCTTGCCATTTAACTACCTCTTAGTAGAATACGATTCGGTTGTAGGGACGCACGTTGTGCGCCCCTGCTGCGTGATGCTAAAAGTTTTTAGCACTATACTTAATCGGGTCAAACTCAAATCTCTCATTGGGATCGGTTTCACCGTAGATATTAAAAGTCACAGTTGGTTCATCACCCACTGCTTCTACACAGTGAATTGCATCCGGGGTAAAGCTAATAATATCTCCTGGAAATAAAGTTAGCTCTCCCGTCTGTTCAATTTTGTCCTGAAATTCTGGGCTATTAGTGCGTCGCCAAAAAGTATTTTTTTCCTGACCTTTTAACACCGCGACTATTCCCCATGTCCCATGATTATGAATGTTTGATCGGGTTCCCGGTGCAAATGTTACTGTTTGCACAGTTAAGGGAAAACCCAATTCATCGTATAGGAGTAAAACAGAGGTTCCCGTTTTGGGCGAAGGCTCTATATTTTGACTTCGTACCCAGTAGGAATTTACGATCAAACGCCTTACGAGCATCCGAATTTCTGGCAGACAACTGACTTCATCATCCCCACTATTGAGAACATCTTCCACCTCAGTTAAAAACCGATAAAGGCGGTAATTTTCTCTCAATAAATCCCATGCTCTTACAGATTTACAGGCTTGATGCTGACCGTCCCCCGTTAGTAGCCAATCCCTACCTTTCATAACTTTTAAATTGATAACGGAGAAGATTGGATGATCAGAATCGGAGAGACATTAGGAATATTACCTACAGGAAGTTTAGTAGGTATCGTGATAGGAGGAAAGATAGAGTTACTATCAGTAGCTGCTCCTAATAGGGAGTAAGAGGAATACGATCTGGTAGATAACCAATTGTTCATGATTTTTCACAAAAAGGGCATTCATTGGGCATTGGACATCCCTTCTCTGCGAGACGCTGTGCGTTAGCGGAGCTTTCGCTTTAGCGATACGCTCAGGGCAAGTGGGCATTGGTTATTTTACAGACGCGATTAATCGCGTCTCTACCGACCCCGACTCTTTCTTGTCGAGAAGTGCATTGACTAATTAATCATCTTCTTCTGCTGGACGTGTCAAAATATCCAGGAGAATTCCGGCACCAAAATCTTGCTTTTCGTCTATCTCTTTGACTTTGGTACTGATTTCTTTTGCTTGCTCAATTTCTCCTAAGTTTGCTAGTACTAATCCAGAAGCAGCATAAGCATTTAAGTACAATCGAATTTGTGGTTCTTCTTTGCGACTGACTAATATCGGCTTAAGTTGCTCCCAGTCATCAGGAAATTTTTCTAGTTCTTTAATTTTATCTAATAATTTGATTGTTGTTTGTAGTGCAAGAGAATAATTATTTTTATAATAAAAAAATCTATATGCTGCTACCAATACATCTGTATTTTCATCAGTTTGTGCTAAAGCTTGTTGAATATATTTTTCTGATTCTGATGTATTCTCCCAGTTTTGTGCAGCTAAAACTAATAAGTTTTTAATGTCCTCTGGAACCTGGAACCATGAGAATTGGTTTGTATTAGCTTGCATAATGAATTCCTGGAGAGTTAGGAGTTAGGAGTTAGGAGTTAGGAGTTAGAAGTTGTGAATTACGAGTTAGAAGTTATAAATTCTTAACTCTTGACTTCTGCCTCCTCACTCCTAACTTTTGTTAAAACAAAGTGAGAATGTACACCAAAGTGAATAATACAATCCAAATAATGTCTACGAAGTGCCAGTAAATTTCTGTCATTTCGATGAAAGTATGATTGGTTGCAGAATATTCACCGGGAAGACGCGATCGCCACAATGCACGTAATATCAATAACAGTCCTACAAAAACGTGCAAACCGTGGAATCCTGTCATGATATAAAAGCAGTTGGCGAAGACGTTGGTAGTCAGTCCGTATCCTAATGTTGAATACTCATAAACCTGACCACCTAAGAAAATTGCCCCCATGATTGCGGTAATTGCGTACCACAGTTGCATTCCCTTGACGTTATTCTTTTTAATCGCCGTATCACCAAAGTGAATCACGAAACTACTAGACACCAGGATAATGGTGTTAATCGTCGGTACGAGTAGTTCTACTTCGCTTCCTTCTGGAGGCCAAACTGCTGTAGTACCCCGGAAAAACAAATAAGTGGCAAAAAATCCCCCAAACATTAGGGATTCAGAAGCGAGGAACGTTAACAATCCCCAAACTCTTAAATCTGGATGTTCTTCGTGTCCTGCATTGTGAGTTTCGCTTGTGGTTGTAGCTATAGTCATAGATTTTTTGACAATACGATCTACTCTGTCTGTTGTGGAAGCTTGAATAAAGAATGAAGTCTGAACCAGCTAAATTTCTATTCTTTATCCAAAATCCTTGTTTAGCCAAACTCTTGACTTGTTCAGGAATTTTCAAAATTCCGAGTTTCATGTTCTGAATTCGGGCATCCGTTTATTGAATTCGGGTGTCCGTTTATTGAATTCGGGTGTCCGTTTATTGAATTCGGGTGTCCGTTTATTGAATTCGGGCGTTCGTTTATTGAATTCGGGCGTTTGTGTTCCAAGCTTGAAGCTTCGGGTTCCAAGCTTGGAGTTTTGAGTTTTCAAATCTAATGACTAGAAGTTTCAGTGACTTTAAGTGCGATCGCATCACTCACTCTACAAACTAAGCACTAGCTTCCGGCGTCGCAGATGACTGTAATTCAGTTCTATGCTCCTGACCATAGTCATAAGGGCCATGAGTCACAACCGGCAACACTTCCCAGTTTTCAATTGCGGGTGGTGAGCTAGTTGTCCATTCTAAAGTCAAAGCTTGCCAAGGATTATCACCAGCCAAAGGCCCTTTCAGCCAACTGTAGATCATGTTGATGGCAAAGGGAATTACCGATATCGCCAAAACAAATGAACCAAAGGTACAAATCTGATTGAGGTCGATAAATTGGGGGTCATACATTGCCACTCGTCGGGGCATTCCTTTCAAACCCAACTCGTGCATGGGTAAGAAAGTAAGATTAGTGCCGATGAAGGTGAGGGCGAAATGAACCCGTCCCCAATTTTCATTGAGCATTCGTCCGGTCATTTTGGGGAACCAGTGATAAATGCCAGCGTAGATGCCAAACACGGAACCGCCAAACAGAACGTAGTGGAAATGTCCGACTACATAATATGTGTCGTGGACGTGAACATCAAAGGGGGCTGTTCCCATCGTTACGCCGCTCAAGCCGCCCATGACAAACATAGACAACAAGCCAATGGCGAAAAGCATCGCCGTGGTGAAGCGGATTTTACCACCCCAAAGGGTAGCAACCCAGGCAAAAATCTTCACGCCAGTGGGAACTGCAACGATAAGAGTAGAGATAGTGAAGAACATCCGCATCCAACCGGGTGTGCCGCTGGTGAACATGTGGTGTACCCAGACGAACAAACCGACAACGCAGATAGCTACACTAGAGTAAGCGATCGCTTTATAACCAAAAATTGGCTTGCGGGAGTGAACTGGAATTACCTCCGACATGATGCCGAAGATGGGCAGAATCATTAAATATACTGCCGGGTGGGAATAAAACCAGAACAAGTGTTGATAAATTACAACGTTACCGCCTGCATCTGGTTTGAAGAAAGAAGTGCCAAAGTTGAGGTCGAACAACAGCAGAACTAAACCGGCTGCTAATACAGGTGTGGAGAGAAGTGCCAGCAGGGAGGTTGCCAAGATTGCCCAGCAAAACAAGGGCACTTGATCCCATTTCATGCTAGGAACCTTCATCATCAAAATGGTGATCACAAAGTTTAGTGAACCCAAAATTGAAGAAGTTCCCACCAAGACGATCGCAAGTATCCACATAGTTTGAGCGATTGGTGCTGTCACCAAACTCAAAGGTGGGTAAGCTGTCCAACCAGATTGGGAACCGCCAAAAATGAAACTACCTAATATAAGCGCACCTGCTGGTGGATTTAACCAAAAGGCGATCGCGTTTAGCTTTGGAAACGCCATATCCCTGGCACCAACCATCAAGGGCACTAAATAGTTACCAAATCCCCCAATGGCGCTAGGGACAATCCACAGGAAGATCATGATCGTCCCGTGATTGGTCATGAAAGCGTTATACAGATTGGGGTCGAGTACGTCTGCATCTGGTGTTGCTAATTCCACACGGAGAGCAACAGCCATCAGTCCGCCGATGAGATAGAAAACAAACGCTGTCACCAGGTATTGGATACCAATAACTTTGTGGTCAACATTAAATGTAAAATAGTCTTGCCATTTCCACGCCTTCGGATGAGAGGTGTGGCCAATCACCAGAGTTTCCGGTTTATTTTCTTCTGGTGGAGTATTCCGGGGAAATTCTACCTGCGTCATATTTTTGTCCTTTGTCCGTTGTCATTTGTCATTTGTTCTTTGTCTGTTATCATTTGTCCGTTGTCATTTGTCCGTTATCATCTGTCAGTTACCAATAACTAATGACTAATGACCAATGACTAATGACTAATGACCAATACTTCTCTACGAGAGGCTGCGCCAACGACTACGCGGTAGTTGAGCGCAGTCGAAACTCAGTACAAGTGACTAATGACCAATGACCATTGACTTTAGAGTGGCTGCACTAATTCCCATCTCATGGGTGTGGGGCGCGAGAAACTCTGATGTTGATAAGTCGGCTAGATTAACTGCAACAACTTGATTTAGGTTTTGTTGTTGAGCAATCTGGTTTTCTGTCCGCCAGCTATCATATTCTTCCGGTGTGTGGACAATTACCTCTGTCCGCATTGAACCGTGATAACCACCGCACAACTCAGCACAAACTACGGGATATGTACCTGGTTTGGTGGCGACAAATCGCAGTTCGGTAGGGATACCGGGTAGTGCGTCTTGCTTCAGCCTAAAGTTTGGCACCCAGAATGAATGAATTACATCTTGTGCTGAAAGGTTGAGTTGCACATCAGCACCGACGGGTATGTGCAATTCCCCAGAGGTAATGCCACTATCGGGGTAGTTAAATATCCAGGCGTACTGTATGCCTTTGACATCAACAACTAAATCGGCTGGTTTGTTTAGGGTTTGAGGAGACGCACCGATCCCGATGGTTGGGGCAATTATCGGGGCAGTTGTTGCCTCAGAAGCATCGCTGAGTGTAGCAGCAATTGCAGTTCCCGACTTATGAGCAACATGAGCAGCTGAATGAGGATGACCAGCAGGCTCAAAACCGCCCATTTGATTAAAAACATCTACGCTGTAGATGCCCAAACCGAGGACAATTACTGTGGGAATTGCTGTCCAAAAGATTTCTAAGGGAACGTTGCCTTCTATTGGCAAACCATCGGTATCATCACCACGACGGTGACGAAACTTAACCAAAAAAACTATAATTGTTCCTTCTACCACCAAGAAGAGTGCGATCGCAATGGTAAACATGACGTTAAAAAAACCGTCTACCAAAGGCGCTTGTAATGATGCCTGCACCGGCATGAGAGTGTGGTTTTGACCGATCCAAATGCTGATTGTTGTAACTACTATCCCAGCAACCAGAGTCCATAGTGAAACAGGAATTTGTTGCATATATGCTACCTGCTTTGTAAACCGTCTTGAGAGGTGTTATTTTCTGAGTTTAGGTTTTAGGGGAGAGGTTATAGATTACAGGTAATAGAAATTCATCTATTCCCTGTAACCTGCATCCTATTTTCTTGTTCTTTCCTCATTTCCTATTTCCTTTTCACTTATTAACTTTCTAACGTGCAGCCATAAAAAATGGGGGAAACTTCCAGATTTTTTCCATATCTTTCCCCCAAAAAATGGCAAATTATATTTCAACTCATACCACAAAGTTAGCCCCCTGCTTTCAGAAAAGCTAGTTGTTCCAAGAGGGCACTGTTAGACCTAATATTGATTAGGCTATATTAGCAGCAAGTTTAAATTTGTTAATAGCTAACATTTTGCGATTTACGGATTTGTTTACTGTGAACTTTTTATTAGTTCCAGTAAATATTTAGTATTCCCCTCAAGTTACCTTGCCTAGCGCATTTGCGCTTTATTCAAACAGTGCCTCCTTCGACGAACAACAATTTTGACTAACTCCAAAAACCTTAATTATTTAAAGCAACGTGGGTGTAGCAGTTTTTTGGACAAATCCGTGAACAAGCTTCACAACCAATACAGTTTTCTGGAGAAGTAACTGCCATTACTTTCCGTTCAATTTCTTCATCATCTTCATCTTCTACAAATTCGCCTTCTTCATTGAGCGCCTTCAAGCCAAGCACATTGTAGCCGCATACTTTAACGCATCTGCCACAGCCGATACATTTGTCCTTGTCGATTTCTTGAGCGAATTTTGGTGTCCAAGCCTTACCGCCAAATGTCAAACCTGTTAGTTGTGCCATGAATAAATCCTCAGCAATTTTGCCTGTCAATCTGTTGGTGATTAATCATCATATTATCCTAATCTTTTATTATTTTGTATTCAAAACTTACTTTTATAACATCAACTTTCGATGACTTTGAACACAATATTCAATTTTTTTTATGTCATTTTATAGATAAAAGTTATTGAAAATGATTCTTATGAATATTTACTATTCTTCGTTCCCATGTTCTACATATAAATGCATTCATTGAGCCTCTGGCTTAATGTCTGACTAGAGGCAGCAGCCCATGAGCAGCGATTTCCATACACAAGATAAGTAAAAAGTTGAGTAAAGCTTCATATCTATGTGATTTATAACTGCTGATTCAACTATTATTTCCAGCAAATGCAACTATATCTGTAAGAGTAATGATATTCTTTTTCAAATATTTGTTGATTTAGGCAAATAAAATTATATAAATAGTATACATATATACCAAAATAAATGTTCATCAGTTACATTTTTATATATGCAATATGTATTTTAGAAAGCAACAATTTTCAGTTTAATTTGATTTAAATATTTAGATAAATGATGACAAAAGAAATATTATTATTTAATCTGAATACACAGAATTAATTTATGAAGGAACTGTAAACTTTATGGCAGAATATTATGATGCCTTAAATATTAAAATTATTAACAAATCAGAGGAAGCTTAATTGCAGGAGGCTTAAACATTTCCTAAAAATACTTTGTATAAGGTTTTATGGCCAAAGCTAAAATGCTCATTAATTACCTAATTAAATAAATGTTAAGATTTTTTCCTAAGCTCAATACGAACAAATTAATCATTTTTTTCATGAAATGTATAGTTAATAAGAAGTTTTATTAGGCTATTTTTAAATCCTTAAATAGCTTGCAATCGGATGCGAATTTAACAAGTGGATGTGGGAATCGAACGTAGTGAGAAAAGATTCTTCTCACTAGAAAGATCATGTGGTAGTGAGTCATGAATAAACAGGACTCATCCAGGGGAGACCTGAGCCAGACATCTCAACGATTAGAGTGGGAAAAGAGCCAAATGCCTTATACAATTCCTAACAACAGTTGCGTTGGATGTGACAACTGCCGCCCCCAATGTCCTACGGGTGCAATCAGAATAGAGGACAATGAATACTGGGTCGATCCTGGTCTTTGTAATAATTGTGAGGGTTATTATTCCGAACCGCAATGTGTAATAGCTTGTCCAACTAATTCTCCTATTCCTTGGCAGGCGAAAAAGGGAAGATGCAAAGTTGAACCAAGAGATGCCAGCAGCTTAGACTTGTTTTCTAATGGTAAGAATAATCCATTTGCTTCAGCGATCGCAATTTGGGAAGCTTGTAATGTACTAGCGCAGCGCACATCCCTACATTGGGAAACCGATGAAGAAAACTACATAAGTTACAGCCGACAAGTCAATCAAGGACGAGGTGCGATCGCTTTTCACATCCAAGATCCCTTCAAAGTCAACGACAAGGCCACAGATATAGCAGCAATTGAGGGGCTTGACATTAGAGCCGCTTGCATACATCTAATTTTTGCAGCTTACGCCACAGCCTTAGAGCAACCTTGGGAGCAAGAATTTGCGATCGATGAGCGACAAATCGAGAAATATTTGGGGATGGAGAAACGCAAAGACTTAAGCAAAGCTGCCAAGCTAGCTTTAATGAAAAATATCGTTCAGCAAGCTTGCTCCCTGATTATCTCCATTGACTGGCCCCAACAAGGTCGAATTAACGGATTCTCTCTTGTCGGCAGCCGCTTATGGCATTTAGTAGATATTCAGCACCACTTCCAAGAAGACAATCTCGGATGCAAATATCTGATTGGGCTAACTTTTAAAGTCAAAGCAGGCTTATGGGCGCAATATTTCTTAAACAAACAAGCGTGTAAAGAGCGAACTGCATTCTATCAATACGGTAGTCTCCCCAAAACGCTGCTAACCACAGTTATGAGTATTTGGCAGCAACATGAAGGCGCAGTTCGATTAATGCTGTGGTTGCTGTTTAAAACCAAAATGGGCAAGGAACAACGCATCACCATTCCTACCCTGCTGCGTATTGCTTACGGTGAAGAAAAAGTCGCCCTTGCATCCAGACAACGGGAAGAACGCAAACGTCTGCTGCGAACCTTTGAAAGCGATTTAGAAATTCTCAATCACTATGGAATGAAACCACTTTTCGATCCAGTTACTTACCCACCAGAAATTCAACCTTTGTGGGCAAAATTAATCGATCTTCCCGAAGATCCAGATGAAGCATTAGAATTTTGGACTAATGACGGTGGTGCTGAAACTCGCCTCACAGACACAGGCCCCCGTGGTAAATGGAATCTGCTAATGAATGCGCGGATTTTAGCTTTTGAACTCCCGCCAGAATGGGAACAACAAATCTCAGAATCGGAAAAAAAGAAAACAAGAACTGCTAAAGCCAAAAAGAAGCCCAAAGCTACAAACGATTTGCTAGGCGAACAGATTTTGCAAGCGCGAAAAAATTTAAATCTTTCCCAAAGAGAATTGGCAAAACTCACAGGTAAAAGCCAAAGCTGGATTCGAGATATCGAGAATGGCCGTTTAAAAGTCAAATTAGAAGACCAAGTACTGTTACGAAAAGTCTTAAATATGGCTTCATCATGATTTGGAATTTAAACACAGAAGGACGCAAAGATTTTATTACGAATTTGTGTAGCGTTATACGAAATACAGCATTTCATTAATTCGTAGCGAACTAAACTTAGCAATACTCTGCGTTACTCTGCGCTTACCTTGGCGTCCCTCTGCGTTTAAAAACTCTCTCTCTACTTCTGTGTACTATAACTCATTACCTTACTAGAGGTAATCCAAAAACTACCAACAGCATATTTAGTAACTACTAACTCTCGTGTCGCATTGCATGAACTTTTCAGTTGTTGAGTCTTCGTTTCATCTTTCACAAGTTTAGCTTGGTAAGTATAGAGAGAACCACAAGGTTGTTCAAAATTAATTTCAGCTAAGATAGTACTATTGTCTAAACTTTGTTCTAAAATTTTTCCTGCAACTTTGTAATTAAACCAATCCCATCCTTTATAGAGAATTAGCTCTCTTTCCAAAACCTGAAGTGCAGCAGGCAGAATTCCCCAGCCTCGATAGACTTGATGTAAGCATTGAATATCACCAGTACGAGTCAAAATCGATCTAAATGAATCTCGATCGAGACGACCGTAGTATCTTCCTTCTGGCAAATCTATAATTGTTGGTGCAAACCGATGTCCACCAAAGTGCGATGATTTCCAAACTCGCACATTCTCTAAGCACAAATCAGCATTACTCGCTGTTATTTGGAAGTAAAAAGGAGCGCCATATCTCGCACAACACTTATCATGGCTACCGTGCGTACAAACTAAAATATCTCTAGTTGTACTAGTTTCTACTTCTAAATTAGAATCGATACCCCATATCCATTTTTGGACAACTCCTGCTACTTGTTCAATATTTGCTAGCTGAAACTCCTGCTTATGGTATCCATTACTTAGCCCCTCTTGTTTTTGATAAATCAAAAGCGTAGTCTGATTTACCTTGTGTGATAAATCATTAGCAATTAGGAGAAATCTAATCGGCAGTTTCGCACGCTTCACTTCTTCTACCAAAATCCTCAAATTCTGAGGCACCCACTTGGAGTTAAAGGCTTCTGATGTCCAAGGTAAAGGACACTCAACTAAAATATAAGTTTGATAATTGGTGGCACTACCAATAACATCTTCGCCTACTTGCCGCGAATCATCAGAACAAAAAAAAGTATTCATCTCGCTGTACTCATTAACATATTTTATGGACAAAAGGTATTACAAAATACAATTGTGTTCTTAACTACAATATCCTTGGTTAAAGGAGATAAAAAAGAACAATATTCATTTCCCAGTTAAAACTAGGTAGCCACTTTATAACATCATTATCGATTGAGGTCTTCCCGGTTAATAAATTCTCCACAATAAAGATAAACAGTGTCAAGAGATATTTTTCCGTATGAATGGCGTTAATTTTGTATCTAGTTTTATTGTTATTTGGTATTTAATAAATTTTCATTAGCGGAAACTCAGTTTTTCTGAATTTGGTCTCTTTAGCAAAATCAAACATATTAAATCTAGTACATAGACACAAAGCGACTTGGAGAGTTACCGACGATTAACTTGCTTACAATATTGATGTAGCTGATACTACAATCAAAAATGTTCCTAGCAGTAACCTACTTGTTTAAAGTTTTGCTGAAATTATCTACATAGCTAATTACATATCCTGTTTTTATATATAAAGATATAATTCTGTGCCGTACATCTAAAAAAATCTTCCTAAAGGTAGATGCGAAAATATTTAATAAACAGCGATCGCTTTGGTAAGCCAATACTGTTTTAAGACTTCTTCCACACTATCTGCTTTCAATTTATCTATCGAATTATCCATATTGCAAATAATTCTCAATAGCTTGAGAAAATAAAAAAAGTTAAGTTAGGGGTAAATGTTTTACTTCCCCTTACTCTATCTGCGATAAGTTAATACTTAAAAGTAGTGACTAATTATTAGCACTGTCACTGACATTAACATTAACAAATTTGCTATTTAGCGTTTTACCTAATCTAACTTCCCGAAGCTTGTGTCAGGGTTTGATGATAGGCATCTGCTTTGACTGTAACTGAAGTCAATAAGAAATGCAAGTTTTTAAGGATCTTTATGGCTTCTTTACAGTTTGTTGCCTCTAAAACATTGCTTAAATCAAGGTGAACAGGCATCTTATAGTAAGGATAGGCCATTACAACAAGCATTGAGAATTTCAATATAATAGATAAAGTTTTGCAATTGTGACAAATTGTTGCTAGTAAAGGCGCACTTACTAGTCCAAATATCTGTAGCTATGGCGATCGCATATTTCTACTTTCACGCAGAATTGAATCATTTTTTACCACGGCATCACAAACAGGTGAGAATCTCTCATTTGTTTGAGGAAAAAGCCTCAATTAAGGACATGATTGAGTCGTTGGGTGTCCCTCATCCAGAGGTGGATTCGATAAATGTTAATGGTGAATATGTAAATTTTTCTTACATAGTTTCCGATGGAGACACTATCAATGTTTATCCAATTTCAGCTAGGAGTCTTATTATACCAAGCGTTTCTGTTTTGCCAAAACCACTCAGTATTATCCGCTTTGTTTTAGATATTCATTTGGGGAAGCTGGCGACATCTTTACGACTTTTAGGATTTGATACGTTATACCGCAATGACTACGAGGACGATAAATTAGCCCAAATATCTTATACTCAAGCGCGGATTCTCTTGACTCGTGATAAAGGTCTATTGATGCGTAGTTTGGTAACGTATGGGTATTATGTTAGAAACACTAACCCTGAACAACAAATCATAGAAGTACTGCAACGTTTCAACTTGTTTGAATTAATCTCACCATTTAAACGGTGTTTGCGTTGCAATGGATTATTAGAATCTGTAGATAAGCAATCCATTATTGAACAAGTGCCAGAAAAGGTGCGATCGCAGATCGATCAATTCCAGCGTTGCCAAGAGTGCGATCGCATTTATTGGAAAGGTTCACATTATGAACGATTACAACAGTTTATTGATGGAGTACTCAACTCACAAAAACGTGAGTAACTATTTACCCAGCTGAAATATTCCCACTGATTATTTGACTACCCCCGATTCTGGGATCTTCATCTTCGCGATTCAAATCATCAGGAGTGGGATTTTGCTTACTCTGTCCACTAACTTCTTCTGGTTCAATGGGATCTGCCTCTTGAGCTTTATCAATATCAAGAGAGCGAGGAGGTTCTTTGGCGTGAGAGAAATCAATGAGTGGATTAAGTTGATCGGGAGTCATAAGTTAGTAAATTATTATGCAGTTTTCTTTAGTGTTGGATTTATTTTGCTTGTAAACATCTTTCTTGAGAAATAAACCACGTATTGTAATAATTCAAAAGAGGTATAAAAAACTATGAGCTTAATTTTAGCTCTCGATTTTGGCGGAACTAAGCTGGCAGCAGCAACGGTAAATGCTGCTTCTAGAAAGTGGTTGCGTTATGAACGTTGTCTCTCGCCAGTAGGTGCAGATGCTAGTACTGATTTGGAAATTATGCGATCGCTCATTTACTCTCTGCTGCAAGACACAAAACCTGCTGCGATCGGTGTCAGCTTTGGCGGCCCGGTTGATGCTTCCACGGGGATGGTGCGACTATCTCATCATGTGGCTGGATGGGAAAATATTCCTCTAAGAGCTTTGTTAGAAGAGGAGTTTGGCGTTCCTGTTGATGTAGATAATGACGCGAATATTGCTGCTTTGGGAGAACATCGTTTTGGTGCTGGTCAAGGATACGATAGCCTGTTTTATATAACTGTCAGCACTGGCGTGGGTGGTGGTTGGATACTCAACGGACAGCCTTGGCGGGGTGCTGGTGGGATGGCTGGCGAAATTGGACATATCGTTGTAGAGCCGGCTGGGCCACTTTGTTTGTGTGGTAAGCGGGGATGTGTGGAACGTTTGGCTTCAGGGCCTTATATGGCGCAAAATGCTAGAGAAATTTTGGAAAAAGAACCGCAGAGGCGCGGAGTACTCAGAGATGGAGAGATTTTGAGGGGTTTGGTGGGGGATGATTTAACGTTGCTGACAGGACAGTTGGTAAGTGAGGCGGCGGCGGCTGGAGATGGTTTGGCGAAGGAAGTTTTGCACAAGGCTGCTTGGGCGCTGGGTGTGGGTATTGGCAATGTGGCGAACTTGATGAATCCGCAGCGCTTTGTGTTGGGAGGCGGTGTGACGAAGGCGGGGGAGAATTTTTGGCAGGTGGTGCGTCAGGTGGCGCGGGAGACGGCTTTGCCGGAAGTTGATTTTGAAGTTGTGCCTGCGGTACTGGGGGATGATGCGCCTTTGTGGGGGGGTGTGGCGATCGCTTCTATGACAATCCCGAATTTGTAAATCAGTGAGGTGTGGAGTGTATAAATGCAAACAGAATTAGTTATTTTTGACTGTGATGGAGTGTTAGTAGACAGCGAAGGATTAGGCAATCGCGTTCTTGTGGAATTTATCGCTGAGTTTGGACTTGTCATGAAACTTGAAGAAGCCATTTTGTTATTTAAGGGTTGCAAAATGGCTGATTGTGTTGCTGTAATTGAGCAAAAACTTAGGAAAAAGATGCCGCAAGATTTTGTAACTCAGCTTCGCACCCGTACTGCTGAGGCATTCGAGCGTGAACTACTTCCTATACAAGGAATAGAAGCAGCTTTAGACAAGATTAATCTACCTATTTGCGTTGCTTCCAGTGGCCCACCGGAAAAAATTAAGTTAGCTTTGCGCTTAACTAACCTACTCCCTCGATTTGAAGGACGTATCTTTAGCTCATATACAATTGGAAACTGGAAGCCAGCACCTGACTTATTCTTATATGCCGCTAAAAATATGGGGTTTCAAGCTTCATCTTGCACTGTTGTAGAAGATAGCGTTTTGGGTGTACGTGCAGGTGTTGCTGCTGGTATAGGAATCATATTTGATTTCTGAAAAAGACTAGGAGATAATACGGAGACAGAGTTTTGTCTAACAGCGAACAATGATAAACCAGCATCTACAAGCTAAAATTGGGGAACTACAAGAATTTATAGACTGTCGGCGAGATGCGCGTGAGGTGAGGAAAGCAT
>JADEXV010000402.1 GCA_015206945.1 Nostocales cyanobacterium LEGE 12452
CACCAAAGCATCAATCGCTTTTTGGTTGCCAGAGTCAATTTTCCCTAAGCTTGATGCTGCTTGCCTTTGGGTAAAATTATCCAGTTGTGGTTTGCTGATTAACTCCACCAAAGCATCAATCGCTTTTTGGTTGCCAGAGCCAATTTCCCCTAAGCTTGATGCTGCTTGCCTTTGGGTAAAATTATCCAGTTGTGGATTGCTGATTAACTTCACCAAAGCATCAATCGCTTTTATGCGATCTGTCTGAGGCAGTGCTGTCTTTGCTCCCTCTTGGATTGGTGTGAGAAAATCTACCCACTTGTCTCCCCACTTGTCTCCCCACTTGTCTACCCACTTGTCTACCCACTTGTCTACCCACTTATCTACCCACTTGTCTACCCGCTTGCTTTGTTCAACTTTAAACTCGGCACAGCCCCATTTAACAATTTCCGCCACAATATCATGTGCGTTGACAGAATTTTTCCACTCATCAAGCCCCGCAGCAGCGAGAAAATAAGCGCGAAACTCGTAAAATCCCCTTCTGACTATATTAATAGCTCTGCATTCTCCGCACCCATCATCAAATTCCATCAACGCCTGAATAAACTCTTCCTTCTTCTCCCTCCCCACATGCTCACGTCCCAACCACAGCAAAATCACCTCTTTCCACTGCGAGGTAAAAATGCGATAAACGCCTAGCGCGGGGTTGTCGGGAACATGATTCAGAAACTCGTGCCAATCATCGATCGCTAACGCTGCAAAATATTCCTCAAATGTGGGATGGTAAAAAGCGTAAACTTTCTCTTTCGTTGCTGATTCCGCAGCCAGTCCAACTTCATTTAGCCATCCCAACTTTAACGCTAACCAAAATAAAGAATTTTGCTGTTTTGCATCACCTAATACCTCACGCACAAACTTATGTCGTAGCCGGAACCGTGACGTTTCTTGATCAATTGCCCGTTTTGCTAAACGCCCCAACGCAGCGTTTAATGCCTTTTGCTGGTCTTCGGTGGTAGGGAAGCGGTTTTCTTTCCACTTGTAAACCTCTTCCACAAACTGCTGATAAAGTCCGGCTTTAGTTTCCGGTAAACCTTTATCGGAAAATTGCCAAGTGCTACACAACAGCGCTAACCGCAAAGGATTTTTAACTAAATCTTGGATGCGCTGACGTTCAGCTTTATCTAATTCCTGCCATAATCTTTTGCCTTTGTCTGCATCCTTGTTGTGAAACCACTTCTTGATAAACTCTTTCACCTGTTGCGGATATTCAAAGTTGAGTAACCGATACGTCTCAAAATTTTCTAAAGCGCCTGCGTTTGCTTCCCAAACATTCACCCGACAAGTCAGCACAACCCGCGCATTTTTCACCCATCCCGTCAACTGCTGGGAAATCTCAGTTAAAGGTTGGAGTGAAGACATTTCATCTGCTGCATCCAACAACAACCACACACGATTATTCTTGAATAAATCTGCTAAAGCCTTTTTCTCTTCTTCTGTTGTATTTTCTACTGGTTCTAAAGCATCCTCCAGCCAATTTTGCAGCAGATAATCTTTTACACTCTTTCCTTGCAAGTCTGCCAAAGAAATCCAAATTGGTAAACCCAGATTATTGTTTAATATCCAAAAAGCTATAGTTTGCAACTGAGTAGTCTTTCCCGCACCCGGTTCCCCAATTAAAGCGATGCGGTGTCCTTGAGTTTTACCAACACCATCACGGATAATTTTCTCTAAAAAAGCCTCATGTTCAAATCGCTGCTTCTCTTCATAACTCGGTTCATAAAGTCGTGAACCTTGTTCTGGGGAAATATCCTCGTTGCACTTCTTCGGTTTAGTACGCTCCACCAATGCTAAAGGGACATGAATTGCCTCTAGCTCAAATTTCATCTCATCATCAGCAAACAGCAACTCATTTGTGGTGAGACGCTTGTGCTTTTCCAGCATAGCGCCACAGATTTCTTGCCAGTAAGACTCGTCTGATTTCTGGTAATTTGCTTGTAAAGCTTTAGATTTTTCTGGTCTACTGGTTTCCCATGCCTGTTCAAATTGATCCAGGTTCTTTTTCTTATCCTTTGACCACAGTTTCAGCGTGAAGTGCCAACTATCAGCACCCCTGGTTTGGGTGCGGTTGTCTTCTAAAATCTTCAAAAAGTCTTCTAGCCGATCCAGCGCTTCTCGAATTTGCGGTTTGGTTAACTTGCCTGAATGTTTATCTTTTTCTGTGAGATATTCCAAAGCTACCAGGGTTGTCTCGATTATCAGCTTCGGGTTGGCACTGTCTTCTGCTTCCCACTTGAACTTAATATCAAACTTACTGTTTTCAAATTCCCAATTGGCGAAATCAACTAAAGCCTCTAAAAGACGTTTCACCCGTGCTTTTACCTCAGAACCGTAAGTCTTTCTTGGCATGACAGTCAAAGACAAATCCCAAAAAGTTTGGGGCTACCCCTAATTGAATTTACCACCCCAAACCCATGTATTCCTGATTTGAACGAGATTTTATCCGCCTTGATTGCGTTCAGCACCCCAAAGAGATGCTGTATTCAACAACTCATTCAGGTGGTACGAAATGAAAAACAAGGGTCAAAGTGCAAGTCAAAGAGGGATAGCTTTCTTGCTAATTTTGCAAACAATGCTAATTGGCGTAAATGCCGAAAACCGCCTTCAGCGAGGAGACTCACCAATCGAGGTTTTAATCTGGATGATTAACCAGTGTATCCCAGTCTTGAAACAAGCCAGCAGTTTGCAAGAAAAACAGAAAAAGAGCCTGTTACCCAAACATCGCCGTTCTGAGGAGCAATAGTATCATAAGCCCCTCTTGGCTTGCAAAGAGGGGCTGTGGCTGGCTATATTGGTTGATTTATATAGGAATCCGGTTTAATTGCGTGAAAAAATCTAATAACAATTTAATTAATGATTGCAACACATCCTTGGTTTAAGACGCGATTCATCGCGTCTCTACAAGATGTATGGTCTATTTGTTACGTTTCTCGATTGCGTGTAATCCGGTTCGGATCGGGTTTTTTGATCAAAATTATAATAGATGACAAAAACGCCTTGTAGAGACGGCGATTTATCGCGTCTCTCTTGTTCGTTCAGAACACAAGTCCATTCGTTCAGAACACAAGTCCATTCGTTCAGAACACAAGTCTATTCGTTCAGAACACAAGTCCATTCGTTCAGAACACAAGTCTATTCGTTCAGAACACAAGTCTATTCGTTCAGAACACAAGTCCATTCGTTCAGAACACAAGTCCATTCGTTCAGAACACAAGTCCATTCGTTCAGAACACAAGTCCATTCGTTCAGAACACAAGTTTATTTTCGTGTAATTACTGAGCTAGCAATCAAATCTTATTAAAAAAAATACCTTTTTTTGCAAGCTTTACTGAACCACTACATTGTCTCATTGAGACACTCTAGAAAGATAAGTTTAGTAAAAAGTCTACATTGATGCCACGCAAAAAAAGAAGTTCTAACGTGCTGGAAAAAACCGAACAGAGAGTAATCGGATTTAAATCGATTAATTCCAGCCTCGATTTTGGTGATTCGATCAGCTTAAACAATTTAACCCAGTTAACCGGGCAACTCCGCAACCAGATTGACCAGTATAATATGATGCTAACTGCTATTGACTCAGCAAAGGAACAAATAGAAACCCTTGAAAAGACCATTCGGGAAACCTCAGAGCGCTTAGTTAGTGGTGTGGCATTAAAGTATGGCAAAGATAGCCGGGAATACGAGATGATAGGCGGGGTACGCAAGAGCGATCGCATTCGTAAAGCCACCATCACCCGGTTAAAAGCCAGCGCAGACTCGAAAGCGGCTGCTACACAGACGGCGTAATGAGCAACAAATAGGCATCATTCACGGTGAATGATGCCCATGTTTAGTCTAGGCGTAGCCTGCACTTCTCTACGAGACGCTGCGCGTAGCTTGCTTCCACCAAGTGGTACGGCATGGTTCGACTCCCTTCTCCTGTCGGAGACGCTGCGCGAACGACTGCGCTCAGGGCAAGCCGCTCAGTGACCACCGCAGGCATCGCATCCTTGAAGATGCTGATTATCATACAAAAAGAAGGATAGCGTCTAATCCCAATACTTCTCGGTTAAGGGGAAAAGGGGAAAGGGAAAAGGGAAAGAAAAAACCTTTAACCCTTACCCTTTACCCTTTACCCCAAACCCGATTCTGAGTTAAAAATGCTTAACCGAGAAGTATTGCGTCTAATCCAGTAAATAGAAGCTTTTTCTGAATCCTTACGAAAAGTGCTTAAGACGGATAACCATCTTGTACTTGTTTGAGCAGCTTTTTCGGACGCTGTTGCATAGCGTGTTATACAAGAATCTTCTGTATATATATAGGACTAATATTTGATTTCTGAAAAAGCTCCGTACATTTGAAGAGTGGGGAAATCAAAAGTGGTGTGTCGGATAAACCACTCAAACATCCACTTCAGATGAGAGAACGAAGGAATCAAAGCACA
>JADEXV010000544.1 GCA_015206945.1 Nostocales cyanobacterium LEGE 12452
GAGATAATACGGAGACAGAGTTTTGTCTAACAGCGAACAATGATAAACCAGCATCTACAAGCTAAAATTGGGGAACTACAAGAATTTATAGACTGTCGGCCAGATGCGCGTGAGGTCAGGAAAGCATTGGCAGTAAAGCTGGTTTATCAAGGCTATAAGTATGAGGAAATTCAAACAATTTTAGATGTGTCAGTTGGTTCAATAACAAGCTGGAAACAAGCTTACACCGAATATGGAATTTCGGGGCTACGCTTGAGCTACAAAGGAAGGAAAAGCAATTTGAGTGCCGAACAGCGAGAAGAAGTATTAAGTTGGCTACAAACAAAAGCATATTGGGAACTGGGTGAACTCGAATATAAACTGGCCTTTGAATATGATGTAACTTATGAATCGAAACGGAGCTATTATGACTTATTTGATGCGGCAGGAATTAGTTGGAAGAAAACTACAAAGCTCAATCCTAAAGCAGACGAAGATGCTGTTGCTGTAAAAAAAAACAGATTGAGACATTGTTGGCAAGCCGCAGAAAAGAAATAGAAGCAGGATTATTGAGAGTATTGTTAATAGATGAGTGTCATCTGCTGTGGGGAGACTTGAGTGGGTATGTCTGGGGTAAAACTGATCAAGAAATAGTAGTTCCGGTCGTCAATGAGCGAGATAAACAGACGTACTACGGAGCAGTTGACTATCTCAAAGGTGAATTACTCCTTCAAGCATATAAGGCAGGCAATTCCGAAAATACGATTCATTATCTACGTTATTTATTAGCCCAGTCGCCTAATCAGCAATTACTTATTTTTTGGGATGGTGCTTCTTACCATCGTTCCCATCAAGTCCAAGATTTTTTAACTAAGGTAAACCTTGGTTTACCAGAAGAACAATGGCAAATTCACTGTGTCCGCTTTGCTCCCAATTGCCCATCACAAAATCCTATTGAGGATATCTGGTTGCAAGCTAAAACATGGGTGCGACGTTTCTGTGCTTTGATTCCTTCGTTCTCTCATCTGAAGTGGATGTTTGAGTGGTTTATCCGACACACCACTTTTGATTTCCCCACTCTTCAAATGTACGGAGCTTTTTCAGAAATCAAATATTAGTCCTATA
>JADEXV010000545.1 GCA_015206945.1 Nostocales cyanobacterium LEGE 12452
GCTAGCTCAGCAGTATTTGAGCGCGAAGGATTTAGCGACGAAACCGGAAGGCGAGCCGCTTGAAATTGAATTTGACACACTATGATCACAGAGATAACCTTCCCCGGGAAGATAGCGGGCATGAACGGAAAGCATGGCCTGCTGCGCACCAATTGGAGAAAAAGGAATAAGATTCGGGACACCTATGTTTGGTGGGTTAAGTCCAAAACGACGAATAAGCATCCAGGTCCGGTTAAAATGACACTGACGCGTTACAGCCTTCGTCCGAATATGGATTATGATAATTTGGTATCCACCGGTAAGCAACCCCTAGATTCTTTGGTGATCGCTGGGGTGATAAAAGACGATAAATCAGATATTATCCAGCAGCGGGAATACCTGCAAGAACGCGTTTCAAAAAAGGAGGATCAGAGAACTGTTATTAGAATTGAGGATTTATGACATTCGAAGAAGCAAAACAGGAAATTGCAGAAAAGCATGGTCGCAGAGATTGGTCTCATCTTACCTGGGACTCTGACCGTGGCGGATTTGATGAAAACGAAATGTACACCGAAGCGGCCGACCTTTTCGCAAAGTCAGTTGCGAACGAATCAGTTAATCTGGACTGAGCGTCGATACTTTACGCAAAGCATCCTGATTTACCATCAAGAATTGAAGATATAGGCCTTGTGAGTTATGGCAGCTTGAAAAAGCTGATTGATCAATTGCCATTTCCATTCCCAGAATTGAAATGACGGCAAAACAAATATCAGAAAAATATAAACGTATGTCCCCGGGCTTCTTAGGGGACGTATCGCCGCGAGACATTGAAGAAATGCTTGAAAAGGCAATTCGAGAGTACGCAACACAGGTCGCGCAGGATGCACTGAATAGAGCGTCAAAGTACGCGTATGCTCATGATTGGAATCAGGAGGAGTTAATAAAAAACACAACAATCTTTACGCCATGAAAGAAATTTTTTCAGTAATCTGGTTCATTTTCCACCTGGCAGTGTGCAACGTGGGGTACTTTCTTCATAAGAGCACCGCCTGGGCGATATTTGATTTTATATTCTCGGAGATTTCAATCATCAAATGGGTGATCTGTCGAGATATTAATATC
>JADEXV010000030.1 GCA_015206945.1 Nostocales cyanobacterium LEGE 12452
CCCCTGCTCCCCTGCTCCTCTGCTCCCCTTCCCCACTTAAGAGTGCCCAATTCATTGTTCCATTAGCAGTAATTGCTAGAATCTAAAGCTAGGGCCGCCCTCTGCTTGCCAGTCCTAACTATATTTATGATGATCTTGAACAAAGGCTAAATATCGATGATCGTCTGCCCTAATTGCAATCATCCCAACCCTGACGGCGCTGTTCAGTGTGAAGCTTGTTATACACCGTTACCTGCGACTACTAATTGTCCCAGTTGTGGGGCAACTGTGCAGGCAGATGCTGCATTCTGCGGTCAGTGTGGCTATAACCTTCACTCCGCAGGAGTTCCACACGTTCATCCCGCAGTAGCTACAACAGTCACTCCCGATATTCCTGTGGAAGTACCAGCGTTAGTTCCACCCGATCCACTGTTAGAACTTTTACAACCAGATGCCTTGGGAATGAGCGGTTCTACTAACTCCCGTCCTCCCGAATCATCTTTACCACCAACGGAGGTGGAAGTTCCGCCAGAACCAGCGCCACAGTTACCTGTTACTGTAAGCAGTCCCCCAGAGCTAGCGTCAACCGTTGTAGCTCAACCCGTAGTCTCTGGACAAAGTAGTATTCCGACTCCACCACCTGTGGAGCCAGCACCAGCCTCTGAAGCCGAAGTATCCCCGCCAGCAGCACCAGCACCAACTGCTGCCAGAACGCAATTGCAGCAGGTTACAGCGCGGTTACTCCACGTTCAAAGCGATCGCTTAATTGAATTGCCGCAAAATTTCTCTGTGATTCATATCGGCAAGCCCAATGACCGGATTCCTCCAGATATAGATGTTTCAGGATTTCCTAATTCCGAAATTGTCTCGCGGATTCATGCAGATATTCGCGTCGAGGGAGATGCCCATTATGTAGAGGATGTAGGAAGTTCTAATGGCACTTATGTTAATAATTTGCCACTTTTACCAGGGAACCGTCATCGCTTGCGACCAGGCGATCGCATCAGCTTGGGTAAAGGAGACTTAATGACATTCCTCTTTCAACTTGCTTAACTGATTGTCGATCGAGTGTGACACCAGCCTAAGTATTTTCTGCCCATCCTCCGGCATCCATTTTGGAGGATCAACAAATGAACTGCATCAGACAAGCGACGGATAACTATGTTGTTCTTGATAGCACCATCGTTGACAGCCGTCGCTTTGATGTGCGAATTGTTGCATTGTCCAGCAACTCCATTACCTTAATAATTACACTAGGATGGATGGAAATACACTGCCAATTAGTGACCTATGAGGGAACCAAGTAAAAATTTTGAAACCTTGCTTGCTAAAGAAGCCCCGCCAGTTGTGGAACGTATGGGGCTTACCTGGCTAGTTGCAGCAGCGATCGCCACTGCTTTATTGTGGCAAGTACCAGGAGGGGATTATATCTTATACCCATTTACAATTCTGGCAACTTGGTTTCATGAAATGGGTCACGGCTTAATGGCACTGCTATTAGGGGGACAGTTTCAGAAGTTGCAGATTTTTAGCAATGGTTCTGGTGTCGCAACTTATGGCCTCCGGTCGTCATTGGGGCCAATTGGCCCAGCAATAATCGCCGCAGCCGGGCCAATGGGGCCACCTCTTGCCGGTGCAGCTTTGATTCTGGCTTCCCGCAGTTTTACAGCAGCAACTCTCTGTTTAAAAATTTTAGGGAGTTTTTTGCTATTTTCGACATTAATTTGGGTGCGTTCCTGGTTCGGATTGGTGGCAATTCCTTTACTAGGTTTAATAATCTTAGGTATTTCCCTGAAAGCACCTCGCTGGGCGCAAGGGTTTGTCATTCAATTTTTGGGTGTACAAGCTTGTGTAAGTACGTACCATCAACTTGATTATCTATTTAGTAGTTCTGCTGGTTCCCTTGGTGCATCTGATACAGCGCAAATGCAGCGATATTTGCTTTTACCTTACTGGTTTTGGGGTGGGTTAATGGCGATCGCATCTCTGGTGATTTTAATCCAAAGTCTCCGCGTTGCTTATCGCTCTGAGTAATGAGTAAGAAGCACCATCAAAAGGCGATTGAATCTTTAGCTCAAAGAATTACCGAACATCAAGAAAAGATTAGACTGGAATCAGAGAAGAGTTTTTCTGACAAAGGTTAAATTAAGTATTGGGAAAAGAGATTTGTGCTTTTGACAAGGCAACCCAACAGCGCGTAAAAGGTTGGGACAATAACTAAAATATGCAGATTAGCGATCGCCCTCTGGCAGTCACCAATTCAACCCTCAGTACCTTGATTGCTGAATTAGGTACAGAATGCCTGAAAGTACAAGCCTTAATTAACCAGTTACAGTTAACTAGTTTAACTGCTAACCAACAAGCTGAAATTCTCGCAGAACTCCTAACTGCTGCGGTTCATCTGTATAATCATTGTGACGAAGATTTTCAGACGCTAATTACTGAAGAAATGGAAAATTTGCCTGATGATGAGGATTAAAGAAGAATTTCGAAGTCAGGAGTCAGAATTAAGAGTTTTTATCAGTATAATAGCCTGGATATTGTTAAAAAATTCGCCGCTAATAACTCTTGCCTTCGCGGTTCGATACCCTAAAAATGTCCACCCAACCCATAATTCAAAGCATATACACCGATGGTGCTTGCACCGGTAATCCTGGCCCTGGCGGTTGGGGTGTTGTCGTCTACTTCAGCGACGGCTCAATCCACGAAATGGGGGATGCATCCCCTCATACCACTAATAATAAAATGGAGATGCAAGCTGCGATCGCCGCCCTTCAATTTCTGCAAACATCTCAACAAGCCCAACCCATCACCCTTCATACCGATAGCGAATACTTGATTAACTGCGTTACCAAATGGGTGAAAGGCTGGAAAAATAAAGGCTGGAAAAAGTCAGATGGTAAACCCGTCCAAAACCAAGACCTTTTAGAAATCTTAGATGAACTCAATACCCAACAAGTAAAATGGCAATACGTTCGGGGACATTCTGGTAACATAGGTAACGAACGTTGTGATGCGATCGCTCGTAGTTATGCCAGTGGCAAAACCCCTTCGCTACAACAATTATCTTCCACAGAATTTTATAAATCTTTACCTTCTACAAATGAAATAAATGTAGCAAAAGTAGCTGATTATGAAAAAAACTCTAGAATAACTAACCAAAGTCCGCAAAAAATCAGTACTTCTGCACCAGAAATAACCGTTATGGAACCATCAACCGGGCCAACTGCGGCCGTAACCGATGAAAAACCACCAGAAATGAGGGTTTCGCAACTCCGCAGCTTGGTCGAAACTCTGCGTATAGCTGACGAAATTTCTGAAAAAGGCTACTTAATCACTAGTTCTGAGTTAGCAGACTTGATGGATGTCCACGCCAGCGCTGTCACCAGTCGTGGAGATCAATGGCGCTGGCGAAACTGGATAGTGTCACGGGTACGCCGTGAAGGAAATCAAATTCTTTGGGAATTGGAACGCGGGGATCAAGTAGGAGGGGAAGAGGAATAAGGAGTGCTGAGTTTTGAATTTTTAACTCCTCACTCTAAACTCCCTACTCAGCACTCAGCACTCACAACTCAGCACTATACTTGCGTCCTCGCCACTCGCGCGGGGTGCGAAATGCAGATAAAAAGATTCGCAGCACAGCTAAGGGATCGGCTAAAGGGGAAAGCCAGAATAACCAGCTGCCTTTAGCGTTGGTGCGATCATAAGAAGGTGCGATCGCTATTAGCATCGCAAAGCGAATCACCAACAGGAATAAATTTAGTCCCAGCAGCATAAGTGGGGGAGTGGGCGAATATGAGAGTGGGGGAGAAATGAACAAAAAAGTCAGGACAATTAAAAGGGGTAGACCTTGAACAGATGCGAGTAGCCATAAATCTCCCCACAACTGAGAGCGAGAAGTTGCATCTTTAAGATCGAGACTCCGCCCCCATTCTTTCCACGTCTCCATCGCCCCTTCATACATGCGTACCTTTAATACCTTTGCGCCATCTAAAAAGCCCACTTTGTAACCTTGGATAGCAATGTTGCGTGCCAACGTGACATCATCACAAAAAGAATTACTCGCACTGCTATAACCACCTACAGCAGCTAACACGGAGCGACGACACAAAAAACACTGCCCATTTGCCATTACGCGTTCTGGTTGCTCTGTATTGATCCCCGCTGGGTCAAATCGGTAAAGCAAAGTCATTAATAAAGCCGGTTGTAGCCAGCACTCCCCAGGATATTTGAGGATGAATTGGGGTGACAGAGAAACCAAATCATAGCCCTGTGCTTCGGCTGTCTTCACCAAACCAGCAACTAAACCAGGATGCGGTTGGATATCAGCATCCAGCCCCAGGAACCACTGACTAGCCTCTGAGCTATATAAAAAACCGTTATGCAACGCCCAAGGACGCCCCACCCAACCAGAGGGTAAGGGATCATCTGTCATCACGCGAAAGCGCGGATCTTTCTGCTGTGAGGCTTTGACTAAATCGGGGGTACCATCACTGGATTTGCTGTCTACAACCATAATTTCCCGAACTTCATAGCTTTGCTGACTTAAACCAGCCAACAGAGGGCTAATGCGAAGCGCCTCGTTCAGTGTAGGAACAACGATGCTAACCTTACCCAAAAGCTCAGGTGTCGGCTGTTGCGGTTCTATTGGAGGATGGCGTCTTGGCCCCTTTAGCAGCCGCGAAAACAGAATCGCCGTTGCTGGTACTTGGATAAGTAACAATAAGAGAGAGATAGCGCTTTCTACTATCAAAGCCTTTTCATTAGTCATTAGTCATTAGTCATTGGGTATGGGGCATTGGGTATGGGGCATGGGATTAGATATAGGAGCAGAGGGGAAAGACTTACTGCAACTTCTCCTCTGCTTCTCTGCTCTCTCTGCCTCCCCACTCCCCACTCCCTAATTTCTAGGCTTATTTCAAGGCAACTTCAACCTTTGCTACTGTTACTTCTTTCGTTACTGGTTCAACAGTAACTTGAGCAGGTGTGGTTGAACTCCTTGACCACAGCACCACAGCCGGAATCACACCTAGCAATAAGCCGAGTAACACAGGGATAGAGAACCCGGCTGCCAAGCTTAGTCCGGCGGCGAATGCAAAGTTAGCTAAATAAACGACTAAGGGCAGATTGAGTTGCGATCGCTCTAATTTAATCGAGGTATTTCTCCACAATAATCCTGCCACACTCATAAACAGGGCACTAGTACCAAACCAACCTACATAGTTCTGGTAAGGTGTTCCAAAGAAAGCTCCTGGTTGTTCCCAATACCAGAAGGGCAGAGAAGTTTGACTCATAGCCGGTTCAAGGGCAAAGTCCCAGCAAGTGAAGAGCAAAGCACCAACGGCTATCGCAGCAATATGGCGGCCCCAACTGGGTTTTTGAGCCACTTTCAAACCAGTTCTCGCAATTAAATAAGACGATAGCCCAACATAAAACCAAGATAAAGGAATTGTGAAAGGAACTAGCCCTCCAATTTTATAACCCAAGCCACTCAAGTAGCTATAATCGCCAAAGGGAAACCCTGTACTAGTTCCCAGTAGTTCACTCCCCAAAGAGATAAACATAGCTGGTAGCATAAATGCTAGCCAAGTTCCTAATCCCAAAGTCCGGTAGGCATAAATAGAGACAGCTACTGTCCCTAAGATGATATCAACTACACCGCCGCCAGCCATACTTAACTGTACGGCAGTTTCTCCTACCTGCGATAAGTTGAAAATTATTTCGGCATTAGGTACTACCAGTAGCATCCCTACCAGTCCAAAGGCTTTTGACGCGATATGACCAATGAGGCATACGCGTTCAGCAATAATAAGTTGTTTCATGATAATTCCTTAACAAGATGTGACACGCGGCTACTCGGCTGCTAACAGTTTACAAATCTTTAACTACTTTGTACCGCAATTTTCGACAAACTTGTTTAGCTTTCTTGTGAACAGCATAAAAGTCTATTGATTGAAGCTATAAAAATATGATGCTAAACTTACCAGTTTAAGCCATATATTCAAAATCTACATAATTTTATCTGTAAGAACTTCTGGTTTCTTGTCTCACTTCCTTCCATATCTTAAAAAACTCCTTTGATACTGGGATATCGTTAAGGGAGAACGACCATCATAACTAAGCAAGTCCTCAAGCAAAATAAAGTCTTGAGTTACTACACTTAATTTATGCGATAAGACCTTAACCCTGTACTAGAAATATAAACCCATGTCAATTTTGAAAAGAGTTCCTTGGGTGTCCCTGGCGCTAGTACTGCTGAGTTACAGTACTTTGGGCTGGGTAATATCAGAAACACGTGCTCCTATATTTGTGTGGGTGGCAACTGTAATTGCTATCTTGCTTTTAATCATCACGTTGACCGCTCCTTGGCCGAAGATGACATATTACTACAATCTTTTTCTGCAATCAAATACCAGGGCTTTCGGCGTTGCCGTCTTAGCAGCTTTCTTATTCTTTATTATGATTGCCTGGTTTCGGGTATTTCTTGATACTTTACTCATCATTTCAGCGACTATATTAGTCAGGATAGACTTTCAAAGAGCGGGTCTTAGGGAAGGGTTAGCTTTTTCGACTACCTCTATCTTTTCATTGGGAGGTTTAGCTTTGGGTGCGCTAATCTACAAGTTCATATATTCCCAAATTCCGTTAATGTGATGAAGTATACCCGAAAAAGTAAGCGATGCTTGGGTTGGGTTACGCCAATCCTTTAGAAGCAGTATTATTTACCTACAGTTTCCTTTGTAGCTCAAATTCGCAACTTTTTAAAAAGTCAGTAATTTTGTTTTGTTCAATACTTACTTGGGTTCAAAATGCAGGCTGTTCAAACAGCAGTAGAGATAGAAAGAAATCCATAATAAAAATGGATACCCAACTAGTAACAACTGCTTTTGTTGCCGATTCTCCTACTTCCTTTGCTCCCCCTCTCGTAGTTAGACCCCAACTACAGCCAATGACAGCAACCAGCACTCCAAAAATAAACCCTTTTAGCAAAATAATAAACAAATCTGACGGTTCTAAAAAATTTCTGACTGATTCTAAAAATGTTTCGGGAATAATTTGGTAGAACTTTGATGCGGCAAAAACTCCGCCAATGATGCCTGTAACTAAAGCCAAAATCGTCATCAAAGGTACCATCAAACAACAAGCAATTACTCTAGGAAGTACTAGATAATCAATTGGATCGGTTTTGAGCATATAAAGTGCATCAATTTGCTCGGTGACTCGCATTGCACCTATTTCTGCTGCAAAAGCAGAACCTACTTGTCCCGCCATAATACTAGCGGTCAAAATTGGAGCCAATTCTCTACAAAAAGCTAAGGCAAAAGCACCTCCCACTGCATCGACAGCGCCAAATCGTACTAATTCTCTCGCTGTTTGAATAGTAAAAATCATTCCTGCAAAACCGCTGACAAGGAGAACTGGAGAGATAGAACCTGGCCCAGCGGTAACAAGATGTTGCAAAATCTTGCGATAGTAGGTTTTCCCTTGGAGTAAATGTAGCCACACTTGACCAAAGAGCAGTATTGCTGCAAAACAGCGTGTAATCCCAGATTGCTCAAATTTTGTTTTTGGTTGCAATTTTATCGTCCTTACGACTGACTTTTTTTGCACATTTGTTGTTAAATCAATTTTCCAAAATAAGACTACAGATACAAATGCTGGCAACCCAGCTAGATGTAATCTGACTTTCTCAATTAACTCATGCTTTGTGTGCTATGGGGTTGCAATCTCTCGTCCATCAAACTAGGAAAAGTAATTGAATCAACTCAAAAGGTTGAAAAATCTAATAATATTTCCAAATAATGTTAAACAATTTTTTATGAGCAGGATTAAATACATAATATTTCTGTTGCTATTAATACTACCTTTCTCCGTGGTACATCCGGCTTTTGCATCTGTATGCCGCAATTACGCTGTCTACGACGGTCTACGCCATCAGATTTGCATTCTCAGTATCAGCCGAAGTGCCAAAAATTATTGGGAATACAAGGCAATTGTTAGCGTAGATGGCATAAAAAGACCTACAGAGGTTTACAATTGTCGCGAACGAGTCAAGGTTCAACAAGCTGGAACTGTTTTGCCCTTTGAGGAAAAAGACCCTGGTGAGATGATATGCAGCTTTTTTAATTCTTCTCGGCGGTAAACACGCGCCAGATAATGAAGACGGTAAAACCTAGATAGGTGAATACTGTTAGCCATTCTTGCCAGCTACCAAATGCATTGTTCATCAGCAAAAGCCGGAAAATTAATATTTATCAATCCTACACGCTGATGTTACCAGTAGGTTGCTGTATTTTAGGAGATCAAACAAGACTAGTCAAAAATTCTTAGCTAATTTTCCGGAATGGGTAACAATGGCGTGGTAGTAAATATCAGAGCATCGATATTATACTGAACCTCTATAACTAACCTTCGGGGAATATATCCCCATTGTTTTCCCTCAAAAACCCGGTTTTAATGACCGGGTTTTTGGTGTTTATAACAAGTTACAGTCGAGCAAGTCAGGGACAGAGCGATGCCTACGGTGGTCACTGAGCTTTGTCGAAGTACTGGCTACACCAACGTAGCGCTTCTCTCAATTGTCTGGGTATCAAATAAAACTATTGTCCAGAAACTTTTAAGAGATTTTATTGGTCTGATTCTCCAAATTCTGTAAAAATCAACCAATGTCATCTTCTGCTCAAGGTATTCCCGGATTACCCGATTTGACGCATCCAGTTGAGCTTGTTCAATTTGGAACCCAGGCGCTCAAAGCTTCACTGTTATTAGTATTTTTGGTCGTAGCTTTGGGAGTTGCGATCGCACTGATCAGTTTTTCTCTGCGTCGCAGCCAGCCGGAACAATTTATATTCATTGGCGAATGGGCTGTTCGTTATTCCCAACTGCTGCGGGGATTACAGCATTTAACTCTAGTATTAGTCCTGTTAGTTCCGGGATTTTTTCTCTGTTCGACTTTGAGCAATCGCTATCACTACTGGGAACAAACAAAGGTGGCTCAAGTGGCTGAAAGTGTCGCTGGTGAAAAGCTCGAACAATCTGCCCCGCAAGTACGCTACACTACCCAGGAGCCATACTCTTATACCACGCAAGCCAATGGCAAAATAGTCAAAGTCAATGATACGCGAGAGATTAACCGCTTCTTAACGCTGGGGGGTTCGCAAATTCAAGTCAAGCTAGACCAAAGCGTAGATGTTCCAGGTCGCAGTTCAATTTATCGCGTGGAATACACTGCTGATTATAAAGTAGTTAACCAACTCAAGGATATTAATAATTTCTTTTTTGAAGCATCGCCACCTAATGGCTACACACTGCTTGCTGGCTACAAAGTAGAGCGTAACGGTAATAGGCTACAACAAACTAATCCGGGAGACTATGGCTTTCCCTTCCAGCTGCAACCAGGAGAAGAAACCACCTTTCGAGTCACCTATCAGGCTCAAGGCGGGCCTCGCTGGGTTTACAGCGCCGCAGGACAGTTGCTTTCTAATTTTCGCCTCACAGCAATTGCCAACTTTGCTCCGGCTGATTTTGCTAGTGGTGTTGTACCGAATGAGATTAAAGTTAATGGACGTAGTACTCAGTTTACTTGGAAATTTGACGATAATGTTTCAGTCAAAAATCCATTTGGAGTGTTTACTAATACTGACCCCATTCGTCATACGGGGATCATTCCCCGGCTTTTATTACTAGCACCGGCAATATTTTTGTGGTGGATATTGTTGTTATATTTGTCACTGCCAATGAGTTTCAGAAATATTGCGATCGCTGCTAGTCTTTTCTTTGCTTGTCTGTTGACTTTGACCTATCTAGCTCGCGTTATCAATGCTCAGTTGGCTTGGACTTTAATTTCCATCATTTTACTAATTTTAACATGGGGATTGGGAGCTAGCCGCAGTGCTTCCTTAGCTGCGATCGTCGCTACTATTGCTGGAGCAGTGCTACCTATTTTTGGATTATTAATACCGTTTAGCGGACTAACCCTTAGTTTGGCGGGTTTGCTTTCAGCGGTTTGGCTAGCAGTTCGTCACTGGTATGGCTGGTACAGTCTGCACCCAGAAGACCAAAGATTGCAGACTCAGAAAAATGCTAAAGATTAGATGATTCCGCTATGATTAGCGAAGTTTTAGTGTGGGGTATTTATGGATAACGATTTACTCGCTTTCTTTGCGGCTGCTGGGTTACTCATTCTCTATCTTATCTTCTCAGCCTTAACTGAAATGGGGACGAAATTACCTTGGAAGAAATAAGCTGATGGGGTAAAAAGTTTATACTTCTAAACCTCATTGGGCTTGGAAAAAAAAGTAAACATCCTTTAGGCTTGGTTAATATATTTATTGTTCGAGATAGTACCAAATGCGCGATCCACAAAATAACCACATTAAAGTTGAGCCGGCAACCCTCGTTTTGATTGTATCTGTCTTAATACTCTTGCCTCTGCTAGTTGTTGGTTTTTTCTCGCAGTAAAGTTAGTCCGATACTCTTTTTTTCAGGTGCGTTAAGCTACTGTTAACGCACCAAATTGCATCAAAACTACTTAGGTAAAACCTGCCGTAGTGCTGCTAAAAGTTGGTCAACGCTTTCCTTTCGACTATTAAAGCCCATCAATCCGACGCGCCAAACTTTACCAGCGAGTTCGCCAAGACCACCGCCAATTTCAATATTATGTTCATTGAGTAACTGCCGAGCGATCGCTTTACCATCTACCCCGGCTGGAATGCAGACAGTGGTAAGCGTTGGCAATCTATACTCTTGCTCAACGTGCATACTCAGTCCTAAATTCTCTAAACCTTCCCAGAGATATTCTACGTTCTTTTGATGCCGCTGCCAGGAATTTGCTAATCCCTCTTCTGCAAGCAAACGTAGTGCTTCCCGCAATGCATAGTATAAATTAATCGGTGCTGTGTGGTGATAGGTGCGTTCAGCACCCCAATATTTGCCCAGCAACAACATATCTAAATACCAGTTTGCAACTTTCGTTTGCCGCTGTTGCAATTTCTCAACTGCACGCGCACTCATTGTAAAAGGAGAAGCACCAGGCGGGCAACCTAACCCTTTTTGGCTACAACTATAAGCTAGGTCAACTCCCCAAGCATCCAAAAACAAAGGGACACCGCCCAAACTTGTCACCGTATCCACTAATAACAAAGTGCCAAATTCACGACACAAATCAGCGACCCCTTCCAAAGGTTGACGTGCGCCGGTGGAAGTTTCGGCATGAACTAGAGCTAAGATAGTTGGACGATGAGTTTTTAAGGCAGTTTGCAGTTCCTCCAAGTTGAAAACTTGTCCCCAAGGTTTGGTAATGGTTCGCACATCAGCGCCATAACGTCCAGCCATATCCACAAGGCGATTACCAAAGTAACCAGCTACACCAATTAAAACTACATCACCGGGTTCTACAGCATTGGTAATGGTTGCTTCCATTGCAGCTGTTCCCGTACCGCTGACTGCAATGGTAAGTGAGTTTTCTGTTTGCCATACATAGCGTAGCAACGACTGAATTTCATCCATGAGTGCGAGAAAAGCTGGGTCAAGATGCCCAACGGGTGAAGTATTCATCGCTTGGAGAACTGTGGGATGGGCATTAGATGGCCCTGGTCCCAACAGCAGACGAGATGGGATTTCTAGCGGCGTGAGTTGCAAGCGCCCGGAGTCGTTAATTGAAATTGTTTGCGTCATAAATCTCTCTTCATTTAGACGATACTTACCGGATCATATAGGAATCCGATTTGATTCCTGAACTTACTTGTGTAGGGAGGGAACAAGAAATCTGGGAATAGGGCATTGCAGAACAATGGTATGAATTGAGGCAAGCAGGGGAAACTGGGGGAAATATTTGGACGTTGCTAAATCATCCCGCAAATATGCAACGTCGGGGTATAAATATGTACTGAGTTTTTTTATCAAAAGTTTCAGCTACTTTCTATGCCAAAAATTTCTAAATCTTCATTAATTAAACTGGTGTATTTACCGAGGGAAAGGATTTATTTTATTCCTACATTGAAAGTGAAAGCAACTACAAGAAACGATCTGCAAAAAGTTTAATTTTTGCTGAATATCAGGGATTTACTCTTGGATAATTATGATAAAGCATAGTAGCAATAAAAACTTTACTATACAGAAAATATCTAACAGCATTAATATTAAACCAACTTTAGACTTGTATCCTACTCGTCTAGTTTTTATTGACCCACAGGTTGATGACTACCAAAGTCTGGTGATGGGTGTATTACCAGACACCTCAGTTGTAGTCTTAGATGCCAACCAAGATGGCATTGAGCAAATTAGTCAAGTGCTGGAGTCTCATCAGGGAGTCAATAGTCTGCACATTGTTTCCCACGGCGCACCTGGGTGCATCTATTTGGGAAACAGTCAACTCAACAACGAAACACTCAATCATTACGCAGCCAAACTTATGGGTTGGGCAAATGCTTTGGGTGAAGATGCACAACTACTGCTGTATGGTTGCAAAGTCGCTCAAAACGAGCCAGGTGTGTTGTTTATACGCTGTCTGAACGAATTGACGGGTGCAGTAGTAGCGGCCTCTGATGACTTGACAGGGAGTGCTGCATTAGGTGGTGATTGGGAACTGGAGGTTTCTACAGCGCCTATTGTTCCTCGTTTAGCGTTTGGGCAAGAAGTAATAACAGCCTACGCTTCAATTCTACCTGTAGTTCTTGATGACAGCTTTGATAGTGATGGCAAAGTCACTACTGATATTGGTACTAATACTACTGACATAGCTTACAGCATTACCCTGCAAGACGATGGCAAGATTCTGGTAGCGGGAGTGAGTAATAATAACTTTGCTGTAGTACGTCATAACAGCAATGGTAGTCTCGACACCAGCTTTGGTACTGCTGGCAAGGTCACTACTAACTTGGGTAGTACTGACATAGCCTACAGCATTGCCCTGCAAGACGATGGCAAGATTCTGGTAGGGGGAGTGAGTAGTAGTAACTTTGCTGTTTTACGTTACAACAGCAATGGTAGTCTCGATACCAGCTTTGGTACTGCTGGCAAGGTTATTAATAACTTGGGCAGTAGTGACATAGCCTACAGCGTTGCCCTGCAAGACGATGGCAAGATTCTGTTAGCGGGAGTGAGTAATAGTAACTTTGCTGTTTTACGCTACAACAGCAATGGTAGTCTTGACACCAGCTTTGGTACTGCTGGCAAGGTCATTACTAACTTGGGCAGTACTGACATTGCTAGAAGCATTGCCCTGCAAGACGATGGCAAGATTTTGTTAGTGGGAGTGAGTAATAGTAACTTTGCTGTGGTACGTTACAACAGCAATGGTAGTCTCGACACCAGCTTTGGTACTGCTGGCACGGTCATTACTAACTTGGGCAGTACTGACATAGCCTATAACATTGCCCTGCAAGACGATGGCAAGATTTTGTTAGTGGGAGTGAGTAATAATAACTTTGCTGTGGTACGTTACGACAGCAATGGTAGTCTCGACACCAGCTTTGGTACTGCTGGCAAGGTCATTACTAACTTGGGCGGTACTGACATAGCCTACAGCGTTAGCGTGCAAGCTAATGGCAAAATTATTGTGGCGGGTTCGAGTAAAAATAACTTTGCTGTTTTACGTTACAACAGCAATGGTAGTCTCGACACCAGCTTTGGTACTGCTGGCATTATCACTACTGATATCGGCATAAATACTATTGATAATGCTTATGCTCTTACCCAACACGATGGTACGATAATAGTCGCGGGAGTAGGCGCCAATAACTTTGCTGTGGCACGCTACAGGGTTAACCAAAATCCAGTGCTAGTGAAGGAAATCGCAGATAAAGAGATTCCAGAAGACATAAATTTCAACTTCACAATCTCAGATAGCTTCCAAGACCCAGATCCTGGAGACACTCTCACCTACACTGCGACTCTCGAAAATGGTAACTCTCTACCGAGTTGGTTAAGCTTCAATGCTGCTACTCAAACATTCAGTGGCACTCCCTTAAATGAGAATGTGGGTAGCCTCAACATAAAAGTTACTGCTACGGATACTTATCTTGCTCAAATCAGTGATATTTTTGTACTCACCGTTAAGAACGTCAACGATCCGCCAGAAGTATTTCAGGCGATCGCAGATAAACAAGCAACAGAAGATACAGTTTTCAATTTCACTTTCTCAGACAACACCTTTAAGGATGTTGATGCTGGCGACATCCTCACCTACACTGCCACTCTCGACAACAGCGACCCACTACCCAGTTGGTTGAGTTTTAATGCTGCGACCAAAACCTTCAGTGGCACTCCCTTAAATGCAAATGTGGGCAGCCTCAACATTAAAGTCACCGCTACAGATACTGCTGGCGCCCAAGCAAATGATATTTTTGTACTCACCGTTAACAACGTCAACGATGCGCCAGAGGTATTTCAGGCGATCGCAGATAAACAAGCAACAGAAGACACAGTTTTCAATTTCACTTTCTCAGACAACACCTTTATTGATGTCGATGGCGATAGCCTCACCTACACTGCTACCCTCGAAAATGGTGAGTCTCTACCGAGTTGGTTAAGCTTCAATGCTACGACCAAAACCTTCAGTGGTACTCCCTTAAATGCAAACGTGGGTAGCTTGAACATTAAAGTTACTGCTACAGATCCAGATATTGCTCAAGTCAGCGATGTTTTTGTACTCACTGTTAACAACACTAACGATCCGCCAGAGGTGGCGAATGAAATTGCTAACCAACAAGCAACAGAAGACACAGGTTTCAATTTCGCTATCCCAGACAACACTTTCATTGATATCGATGGCGATAGCCTCACCTATACTGCTACCCTCGAAAATAGTGACTCTCTACCCAGTTGGTTAAGCTTCAATGCTACGACCAAAACCTTCAGTGGTACTCCCTTAAATGCAAACGTGGGTAGCTTAAACATCAAAGTTACTGCCACAGATCCATCTCTTGCTCAAGTCAGTGATGTATTTACACTCACTGTTAACAACGTCAACGATGCGCCAGAGGTGGCGAATGAAATTGCAGATCCAGAAACAACAGAAGACACGGTTTTCAATTTCACTTTCTCAGAAGACGCCTTCATTGATATCGATGCTGGCGATAATCTCACCTACACTGCAACCTTGGAAAATGGCAACGCTCTGCCGACTTGGTTAAGCTTCAATGCTAATACTAAAACCTTCAGTGGCACTCCCTTAAATGCAGATGTGGGTAGTCTGAATATTAAAGTTACTGCTACAGATACTTCTCTTGCTGAAGTCAGTGATGTGTTTGTACTCACTGTTAAGAACGCTAATGATGCACCAGAGGTGGTGAACGAAATTGCAAACCAAGAAGCAATAGAAGACACGGTTTTCAATTTCACTTTCTCAGACAACACCTTTATTGATGTCGATGCTGGCGATAGCCTCACTTACACTGCAACTCTCGAAAACGGCGATCCACTGCCCAGTTGGTTAAGCTTCAATAATGCTACCAAAACCTTTAGTGGCACTCCCTTAAATGCGGACGTGAGTAACTTCAACATTAAAGTTACTGCTAGGGATATTTTTGGGGTTGAAGTCAGTGATGATTTTGCACTCACTGTTAAGAACGTTAACGATGCACCAGAGTTAGTTGAGGCGATCGCTAATCGAAAGGTAGTCATAAATACGCAGTTTAATTTCACTATCCCAGAAAATACTTTCATTGATATCGATGCTGGCGATAGCCTCACCTACACTGCTACTCTCGAAAACGGCGATCCACTGCCCAGTTGGCTAACTTTTAATTCTGCTACCCAGAATTTTAGTGGTACTCCGACGATGGAGAATGTGGGTAATCAGAATATCAAAGTCACTGTCAAGGATATTTCTGGGGGTGAAGTCAGTGATGTGTTTGTATTGACAGTTGCTAAGTTCAATAGCACACCAATTGTAGATCGGGCGATCGCTGACCAAAAAGCTACAGCAAAAACTACCTTCAACTTCACCATTCCTGAAAACACTTTTAGCGATGTGGATCTTGAAGATACCCTGACCTATACTGCTACCTTAGACAATGGCGAGCCACTACCTAGTTGGTTAAGCTTCAATGCTAATGAGCTTACCTTCAGCGGTACTCCTACGAATGATCATGTGGGTAGCTTGAATATTAAAGTCACCGCCACAGATCCGGCTCTTGCTGAAATTAGTGATGTATTTGCACTCACAATTGCTAAAGCCAACAATCCACCAATTGTAGATCGGGCGATCGCTGACCAAAAAGTTACGGCAGAAACTACCTTTAACTTCACCATTCCTGAAAGCACTTTTAGCGATGTAGATATTGAAGATACCCTAACCTACACTGCTACCTTAGACAACGGCGACCCACTACCCAGTTGGTTAAGCTTCAATCCTAATAAGCGGACTTTCAGCGGCGTTCCTACGAATAATAACTTGGGTGGCTTTAACATCAAAGTTACCGCTAAAGATTCGGTTGGGGCTGAAGTCAGTGATGTGTTTGCACTCACCGTTGCTCAAGGAATTACTGTTGAGACTGAATCAACCAGCCTACTCACAAGAATTACAGGTGATATCTTTACGATCAAAAATCAAGTTAACGGTGAAAAAGCCAAACTCTCAGTCAAGATTAAAAGCAATACCTCTGAAGAAGTCAATGAACTGGGTGTATTTGTCGTTGACGATGCAGAAGGTAGGATTAATGGCGTAGCCCCTGGAGCTGCAAATTACACCGAACTAGCTCTCCAACGGGCAACGGTGCTTCTCTCATCTCTTGCCAAACTACCCAATGGTTTTAATCCCACTGACCTAAGCAGGCTACTGGAATTCAACTCTGAGAACAACCTAAGATTTTATTCAATCCGTAGCAGCACTACTCAGGCGGTGCTATCTGGACAAACCCCGTTTTCTCAGGTGCTTTTTTCCTCGGATACGAATGTGGACGATACAGGGTTCTCTCTCAACTTTCAGAATTTTGTTGTCAAGATTGCAGCAACAGAGCAAGATCCACCTCTAGGTACTGGTCTTCAAGGAAAATATGAACCCGAACTAATTGATTTACGGGATGTGACACAATTGGTGAAAGCCGAATTTGTGGTTCATAGAGAAGCAGCTTTTAACAACTTTGTCGGCTTTTATCAGATAACTGATGAGAATGGTGGCATCGATACCAATGGCGATGGTACAGCAGATGTGCTGGTTGGACAGGCGGGTTATACTCAAGCTGCGATTAGTAACCGTGTCGCTGGTATTGATTTGAGTGTGGCTAACGAAGGTACTGCAAGTTTTACAGGCACTTTCCAACCTGGTGCTATTTTCGTACCATTTATCATTGTTAATGCTGGGGCTGATGCAATTCTTGATAGCAATCCCAATAACGATCCGACAGTTTACTTTTCCTTCTTGGGCGCTAACACTGACCAAGCAGATCATATTCGCCTGTTAGGGAATAACGCTTTTGGCTTTGAGGATTTGGCAAATGGCGGCGATCGAGATTACAACGATTTGATTGTCCGGGTTAATTTGAGTATCGCCTAGTCTGAAGTAACTTGGTATAGGTGTAATATAGCCTGTAAGCTTTATTGAGCAATGAATACAGGCTTTTTTATGAAAAATTCAAATATGAGTCATAAAGCAATACAGTTGGGTTAAGAAAAAAGTGTAGGTTGGGTGAAGCAAAGCGCAACCCAACAAAGCTATGAAAATGTTGGGTTTCGTTCCTCAACCCAACCTACACAACTTAAGCTTTTTGGCACTAACTCAAGCGTATTGAGTCATAAAGAGCGATCGCATCGCCGATATTTTAGTGAATCTGTCATTTGCTAGAAGATGCGATTACAGCAAAATATTACAGTGATTCCAACAAATGTGTGAGAGTATATTTATTCACTCACCCGGAGACATAATTATGGTTTTTGCTGGCAAACGACCAAATAATTTAGGTATTAGCAACGGTAAATTAGCACCCTGCCCTAATTCCCCCAATTGCGTTTCTAGTCAGAGTACAGATGCATCTCACCAAATTGCACCACTAACTTTTACATCTACTCCAGAAGAAGCGATTACTAATCTCAAACAGATTATTGAGTCTTTACCAAGAACCAAAATCATTACCGAAAATAAAGATTATTTATATGCAGAATTTAAAAGTGCTTTACTGGGATTTGTAGATGATGTAGAATTCTATCTAGACCGGACTGCAAATCTTATTCATGTGCGTTCCGCTTCACGTTTAGGTCAAAGCGATTTGGGTGTTAATCGTCAACGAATAGAGACGATTAGAGCTAAGTTCAAATAATTTTTAATTGAACTAAGGGCTGGAGATTAAACACTGGGAAGATAAAGAAGTAGTTGGACAAAATTAATTACACAATGTCATTACGAGTGAGACATTCCCAGAGTATTGGGTTGATTCACTGAGTTCGCAATAGTTGTAAATATTTTTGTCCATCTACTTGTGTGGATTCAGACCCTAGTAAAATCTGGAATGACGATTGTGTAATAGGGTGTAGTGGTTCACCGAAAATTATGAATTACGAACTAGTTAAACTCTGCGATCGCAATATTTGTGAAACTTAATTTATTTAAAAACTTTGACTCTCGACCCCGACTAATTGTTGCTATCGGAATTGCTGTATTAGTTTCAGTAATCCTGCCGCATTCTCTGCACTTACCTACTCGCATTCTCTGCGCTTGGAACTCTGGTATTGACTTTTTCTTAGCGATAACGTGGTGGAAAATGATTAAGGCTAACCCACAAAAAATTCGCCGTTATGCTGAGAGTGAATATGAAGGACATTTGGCTATATTCATGTTGGTGATTGCTGCGGCTTGTGCGAGTGTTTTAGCCATTGGGTTTTTACTAACTGATAAAAAAGAATTATCAATAATTCTGCTTACCCTACATGTCATACTTTCAATTATGACCATTGTCGGTTCCTGGTTATTAGTGCATACGATGTTTGCAGTGCAATATGCACACAGCTATTATAAATATATTAATCGTAATCATCGTGAAGAAATCACCAGAGGTTTAGATTTTCCTCATAATGATTATCCAGACTACTGGGAATTTTTATATTATTCATTTGTAGTCGGGATGACCAGTCAAGTTTCAGATGTGCAAACAACATCACCCGATATGAGGCGCTTGACTCTGTTACATGGCATATTATCCTTCTTTTTCAATACCACAATTTTAGCTATGAGTATTAATATTATTGCATCGCTGATTTAAAAATTGTTTGACTCAGCCAAAAGTATGATTATTTAGTTCTCTACTTAGAGAAAGAGGAAATTAGATTACCAGTTCTTTAGGATGAACTTAAGTTGAGATAATCGGAGTGAGTTCATGCCTTATAACAAAATAGATGAATTATCTGAAGAAATCAAAGGACAACTGCCTGAACACGCACAACAAATTTTCGTTGCGGCATTTAATGCTGCTCAAAGTGATGCTTTGAGTGAAGAGGGTGCGCTTGATATTGCTTGGAATAGTGTAAAAAATGAATACGAACCAGGCAATGATGGCAAATGGCAGAGAAAGCCTGAAGATACTGCGATACATAATAAAGCTGTTGTATCTGGCGGAAACTAAGTGAATTTCATCTGTGGATAAATATCTGATTTCAAGGTCTTATAAGGGTATAAGGGGAATTTCATTCTTATAAAACAGAAATGGAATTTCCCTTTTTTTCGCAACTTATGTCAGAAGATAGAGATTTTTCATAACTTATATTAGTTGCTATCAAAAATATTATATATAGACCAATACGGTTCAGTTAAGGCTAAATGTTATGCAAGTGAATTTTTTAACGAACCGCCTTCTCTACGAGAGGCTTTAGCCAACGCGTAGCGTCTCGTAGAGAAGGTGCAGAGGACGCAGAGACAAGAAAGAGAAGGAAAAAATTGCTTAACTGAACTGTATTGATATATAAACAAGATATGCTAATTCAAAAAGGCGAAATATCTATTCGTTTATGCAAGATGAAATGTATGATTATGAGCTGAGGTTTTGTGAAAGTAAAGCTATTGGCTGCACATGAACTGCATGAAGGAGAATACTCAGATTGTCATGACAATAGAGCCAAAGAAATCATGAGGAAATGCATTCTACCTGTTATACCTTCTTACCTGCTACTGGTTCAGCTATATTTTCCATATCGACCAGATTCCACTTTAAACCTTTGCTCCTATATATACGCTTCTGCAAATTTGGATAATCACCGATATCATGGTCTAGCCTTTGACCAACTACTATACATTTGAATATAGAATTGCCTGTGTTTTTCAGGTTGTGCGGCTCACCACCAGCGCGATATCCAATAAAATCTCCTGCTTTAACTGGATAAACGCTTTCTCCAATTGTTGCCTCAGCTTCTCCCTCAAGAACGTATACGCACTCTTCTTCGTGATAGTGCATATGAAACTCCGTTGATTCACGTCCAGGCTCTACTTCAATGATGTGGAAACCGATATTTTTTAAACCTGTCAAATCCCCTAAAGACTTATTCAGTCTGCGAGCATTGGAGTTGAGAAAATGTGTTTTTTTTAGTCCTTCATAAGACTCAATTTCTTCTTTGGTGACTAAATACTTTTCCATTTCTTGATACCAAGGTGCTAAGAAAATTTGATGGTGAATAAGCGAGGAAGCTAAAGATGAATTAAGACGGAAGTTAAAACAGGTTCAAGGGTTCCATCTCAGCGGAAGCGATGCCCTTCTCTACGAGACGCTCCGCGAACGACAGGCTCAGGGTAAGACCTACGGCGGTAAACTACGCTTCTATTTGTGGATGGGATTATATCATCACTTCGTTATTAAGTGCAACTTCAGGTAAAATTGGTATCAGTTAATGTCTGACTGCATACCGAAAGTAGTACATCAGCCTAGATCATATAGTACGTTACTAGATTAACTTGCGTGTTCCCAGTCACCAAGTAACTCATGTTGTTGTACTATTTTATGGCATTTACGAAATGGTACTTTAGGAGTACCAATACTCCTACCAGGAAAAGACTGTTTTTTGGTCTTGGTAGGTCTATTTTCTAGGGTTGTTGAACTGAACTGTTGGGTTTTCATTGGTAAATAAATCTCTGATTAAAATCTGAGCACTAATTTATAACATCAATTTGTAAACGGCAAATTTCTGAAGAAAAATAAAAAATACATATTTAATTTGTAAAAGAAAAAAGAGAAATTTAAGAGTTTATTTACTCTCAAGATGAAGTGTTGCCAATGAGACTAACGATCGCTGCGGCTAAATCCGCAGGATCGACGGGTTTAGGTAGGTGTTTTTGAAATCCTGCTGCCATTGCTTGGTTGTAATTAATTTCTCCTGCATAAGCAGTCAAAGCGATCGCAGGAATTTGTCCGCCTTGCTCTGGCGGTAATTTTCTCACTTCGCCCAGCAACATATAGCCATCCATGAAGGGCATTCCAATATCGCTTAAGAGGATATCTGGCTTTAATTGCACTAATGTTTGTAGCGCTTCATCTGCTGATTCAACTGCTGTTACCGTCGCGCCATATTGTTCCAGCGCAAAGCTAAAAAATTCTCGCACATCGGCTTGATCGTCCACAAGCAGGATTTGTACTCCAGCAAGTAATGTCTCTTCAGTACTGAGTTCTGGTTGAGAAGCCTCACTACTACTAACTCGCAACTCAGAATTTTTGAGCAAAGGTAGTTTGACTGTGAAGGTAGCCCCTTGTTCTTCTCCCAGACTCTCTGCCTGAACTGTGCCACCATGAAGTTCCACTAGATGACGCACAATTGCCAGTCCCAATCCCAGTCCACCAAATACTCTGGTTGTTTTGGCATCTGCTTGCCGGAAGTAATCAAAGACGTAGGGCAAAAATTTTGGGTTGATTCCTTTACCCGTATCAATTACCTGGATTTGGGCATCTAAACCAACTTGCTCTAGACGCACTTCTACAAGTCCATCTGTGGGTGTGAATTTAACGGCATTGGAGAGGAGATTCCACATCACTTGTTGCAAGCGATCGCCATCGCCGAGAACTTTGCCGATATCATTACTTAAGATGATTTGAATTTGAATCGATTTGGCTTCTGCTGCTAAACGCACCGTTTCTAATGCAGATGCGATCGCTATTTTCAAATCCACCGCATGGAGATTTAACCTAACCTTACCTTGCAAAATCCGCGAAACATCAAGTAAATCTCCAATCAATTGGGTTTGTAACTTGGCATTCCGCTCGATTGTTTCCAATGCCCGGATTTTAGTAGCTTCGTCGAACTTGCGAGTTCTGAGTAACTTTGCCCACCCTAAAATTGGATTCAAGGGAGTTCGGAGTTCGTGGGAAAGGACAGCGAGAAATTCATCTTTAATCCGGTTGGCTGTCTCGGCTTGTGCCCTGGCTGTCTTTTCGGCTTCGTAAAGTTGAGCGCGGGCGATGGCTTGCGCACACTGCTGTCCCAGTGTCAACATAAATCCCCGGTCTTCTTCGTTAAATATTTGTGCAGTGGTAAAGCTTAATCCCAAAGCCCCAATTATTTTACCTTCTACTACCAAGGGAATGGAAGCCCAGGCATTATTCGCCATAACAGTCACAACATCTGCTAAGTTGGGATATCTAGCAATCATGGCTGCTAAATTTTCTAAAAAAATCGGCTGCCCAGTTCTGACTGTTTCTGCTATTTGGTTAGATGCTGCGATCGGAAAACTTGCCCAAGTATTTGTGAGCGTTTGCGGATAGCCAATTGCTTGCACAACTTTTAGGGTAGTATTTTCCTCAGTAAGTAAGACAACGGAACCACCGGTAGCTTCTAAGGCGGCAATGCCTTGATTCACTACTACATCAGCCACCTGTTGGGGAGTTAGAGCTTCCGAGAGGGCAGCAGTTATTTTTTGTAAAAGTAGCGTGCGATTGACAGAGCGTTGAGTTTCCTGGTAAAGTCTGGCGTTGTCGATGGCTGTTGCTGCCCGCCGCGCAATATCTTCTGCTAAAGCCAAGTCTGTTTGTTGATAGTACCGACCAGATTCGGCGGTAAAAAAAGAGATTGCTCCAAATAATTGCCCGCGGGAACGAACTGGAATCACCATCAAAGAACGAATACCCAGATTTTGCAGCAATTGCAGATGTTCGTTGTCTTCAGACATCTGTAGAAGATGTGAGTCAGATAATTCGGGATAAAAGACAGATATTCCCAGCCTTAGCTGCCGTACAAGCTGTTTGGCTTTGGTTTTGGGTCGATAACGCAGCCGGATTTCGTCTAAGATATTTAGTTTTGTGGGATCGGCAATTGCGATCGCAATTTGTTTACTTGACCAATCTTCTTGGAAGACATCTACAATGCACAAATCGGCTAAAGTTGGAACTGCTAGATTTGCCACATTTTCCAAGGTGATTTCATAATCTAATGAGGCAGCTAGTAAGGTGCTGGCTTCAACTAAAAAGTTTTGTGTGGCTTCAATTCGTCTGCGATGGCTAATATCCTCAATAATCCCTAATGCATACATTGGAAGTCCCTTCGCATCCCAAACTGCTGATGAAGTTAGGTTTACCCAAACTATGGAACCATCTTTGCGGATGTAGCGCTTCTCTAAGGAATAACCACTAATTTCTTTTGCTAAAACTCGCCGAGCATTTTCCAAATCAACTTCTAAGTCGTCAGGGTGGGTAATTTCCTGAAAGTTCATTTGAATTAACTCTTCATGGCTATAGCCAGTAATTTCGCATAGGGCAGGATTAATTTGCAGAAATCCTCCATCCAACCCCACTAGAGTAATACCGACAGCTGCCTGATTGAACATTGCCCGAAACCTTTCTTCGCTTTCTCGCAAAGCAACTTCTGTTTGCTTTGCTGCGGTCACATCTGCCAAAATAATGCCAATTCCTACCGTTTCACCCATTGCGTTATGAACTGGGTAATAGTTGCCCAGCCAGTAACCGTAACGTTCGGGTTGCTCCCTTGTCTCACCGCTGATTTCCATATTCAGCAGGGGTTCTCCAGTCTCTAACACGCGCTGTAACTGTGGCTCTAACTCAGCCGCCATTGCTGGCAACACTTCCCTAAATTTGCGTCCTAGATGTTCTTCTATAGCTAAACCGTTAATGTCAGCGAAAACTTGATTAATGCGGATATATCGCAGTTCCCGATCCAAAAAGCATACGGCAATAGGAGCCGCTCCTAGCAATGCATCTAGGAGAGATAGAGATTCGGCATAATGGATTAAAGCCTGGTGAATGTCGCGATAAAGTTGGGCATTTTCCACTGCTAAGGCAGCACGATGGCTAATATCTGTTGCTAAAGTTAGGTCAGTGCGATCGTAGCGACGGTTTGATTCTGCGGTGACAAAACTGATAGCGCCTAGTACTCGCCCTTTTGCGATTAACGGCACAATCATCACAGACTTCATCCCCAATTGCCGAACAAGTTCTAAGTGTTCCTGATTCTGAGTACTTGCCACTAATAGCGAATCAGATACCTCTGAGATTAATTCGCTTTGCCCGGTTTGCAGTACTTTAGTAATTGCACTTGCACCTTTGTAATCTGTTGCATACTCCTGAAGTTGACGCGCCAACTCTGCTTTTGATGGGTCTGCATGAGCAATGGGTAGGCGGCGAATGGAACCATCTTCATTTAAAATATCGACACTACACCAATCAGCTAGCTGGGGAACTGAGATTTTAGCGATCTCTTCTAAGGTTTGTTCATAATCTAGCGAAGTAGAGAGTAAACTACTAATTTGGGCGATATAGCGGAGTCTTTCCTCAGCCTGCTTGCGCTCTGTAATATCGAGAACAAAAAAAGCTCCTCGATCTACAGTCCCTTCAAAATGGCTACCACCTATCAAAATCGGGAAGCGTGAGCCATCTTTACGGATATATTCCTTTTGATATGGTGTGCAAAAAGAACTGTCTTGAAACTGAGTTATTGCTTCCTTATCGAGTTGCGCGTACTCTGTAGGAGTTAGGTCTTGCCAACGAAATGTTCCGGCAAGTAGTTCTTCACGGGTATAACCCACCATATTCAGCAAGGCATCGTTAGCGTCTGTAATCCCCCCGTCTTTACTCCAGAAGCCAATACCAATCATATTGGACTCAACCACACTACGAAACTTAGCTTCGCTTTCCCGTAATGCTTGTTCAGTTTGTTTCAGTTGAGTAATATCAATTGAACTAATGCCCACTCCCAACAACTGCCCATTCGGCAAACACACTGGATAATAGCTGACAAGACTATAACGATATACCCCAGGCGGATAGGTTTCACCGCTCACTTCCTGGTTGAGTAAGGGCTGCCTAGTCTTCATCACTTGCTCAAAAATAGGCTCAATTTGCGCTGCCCATTCTGGTAGTACTTCCCTAAAGGTGCGACCAATATGTTGAGTTTGCGGTACACCGTTAATAGCAGCTAGCGCTTCATTAGCATGAACATAGCGAAGTTCAGTATCAAGAAAAGCCAGTGCCACTGGTGAACTTGTAAGCCAGGCATCGACTAACGCCAGAGATTCATTTTTTTGCCCAATAGCTTGCTGAAGTTCCTCGTGCAACCTGGCTTTTTCTAGTTCTGCCTGCTTGCGCTCAGTAATATTCACACCTGCACAGGTGATACCCTGAATAGTATTCTCTGCATCCCTTAGCGGTTCAACTAGCAAATCGTAATAACGGTCTTCTCCATCAATTGTCAGATAAACTTCTTCACGGGTTGCAACACCAGTCTCTATTACTTTTAGCTTAATTGCCTTCAATTTCTCTGCGACTATAGCTGAGAATAATTCATCATCAGACTTACCTAACATTTCCTCAGCAGTTTCTAGTCCTTGAGGATTATGAATCCATTGATATCGCAAATCACGATCCTGTTGAAAAACCACGATATCTGAACTACTTAACGCTAATTTAAATCTTTCTTCACTAACTCTCAGCTGTTGCAGATTTCTATCAGCTTTTCTTTTCGCAGTCTTTAATGCCTCAGATAATATACTAAAAAGTAATCCTTGTAATGCAAACAACCCAATTCGCACAGAATTAAATAAGTCAAAACTCAGCTCATAAGCTGGGGGAAGAAAGAAGTAATTGCTCAGTAACGCAGACAAAAAAGTTGCTAACAACCCTAACTTCAAACCACCATACCAAGCACTCAACATTACAGCGCTAAAAAACAGCAGGAAAGGAGTTCCACTCATGTTTAACCAGGGGTCTAGCATCAACATTAACCCTAGTGCAAGTGCGACAATTAATACAACGATGCCATAACGCAGTAACTGAAAATAATGAATATGGGGCATGAAAAGTTCTTGGAATAACCAATACTCATTGCAGAGGCTGTATATACCCTAAGCTAGTTTGTAAATTTTAGTAACTTATCTCCAGATAGATTTTTGCTGAGTTATAAAAACCTCTTTTGCTAGAGGTTTATTTGTTAGCTATCTGATATGTAAATGAAAATTTTAGCTTGAACCATCAAGATGAATGGTACTGTCGTGCTAATCTAAAATACTAGATACAAACACAAAACTAATTTATAATAAAAATTATAGAATAGTATCTGGTTCAGGATAGAGATAAATATAAGATATTGCCTGTTGTTCATTAACTGCCATATACTGTTTATTTAGTTATCATCAATATTAAAATTTTAATGAATAAGTAAATTATTGATATCGCCAGTATATCTACTTAATTACTAGAGATAATAACGAGGCGATCGCCTACTTTATATTTTGATGCCAACAGCTTTTTCTGATTTTTTTAATTGGCAACAATTTATATTTTCGTCGATATAAATTGTTGCCAAAAAAACTTGTAAAGACTGTATTAACCAGTAGACCATTTTCCAAAGCTAGACAAAATGATGATTAGGGCTAGAGCCAAACTATTTTCATAGTAGCTACCCAAGACCTAAGCGGAATTCAATTTTATCTGCCCATTCAGGGAAGTCGATAAGGGGATTGCGATTGCCCTGCTTTTTATAGATAGCCATATTTCGATGTTTTTCGTGTTCGTTGACAGGGTAATCTTGATGCCACTTCAGTAGAGTCTCTAGGCGTTGAGCTTCGTACTCATTACTCCTGTTGTCAATTTGTTCTGGATATCGCAGTAAGAAGTAAAGAGTTGCTCGCGCTACCTCTCCCTTTCCATTGCCCGGTTCAAATTTCTTGCTTTCAGACTTACCACAGTTATTGCGGATTGCTTCTTTAACTTCAAAGTCAGGAAAGTCATAGTATGGGGTGTTGCCCCGGAAGCTGTTACATACGGACTCGCAGGCAAATAAGTGGTGCAAGTCTCCCCGCATCGGTTCTCTTTTTTGAAACCAAGATTGTGGCACAACGTGTTCGCAGTTGTAGGGCAATTCTGCTTCCAACAGATCGAGCTGCTCGCTCAGTTGAAAAGTTCTACCGAGGGATTCAGAGCGCACTAACTCCTGTAACCTAGCAGTTCGCTCCTGCTCAATTTGTAAATCTTCCCGGATGATCTGCTCAGGCTGGAATTCCAACTGTGAATAGATGCTGCGAATTTTGAGATCGGGTTGTATGTCTACCCAAGGATAAAGATACACTCGTGGCTTGTAAGATAACAGCTTGGTATGAGTAGTGCGGAGCAGATCCTTTAATTGCTTGAACAACTCTTGTGAGTTCAATGATGAAATTTTGTCAATTAGATTGCCATAATAATTGTCTTGCTCAGTGCGATCACCAGCTTCATCATAGTAGGGAATTGTTCCGCGACGGGCTTGTTCTAGAATTTGTAGCTCTTTAGCCAGTTCCGGGTCACTTTCAATATCCCACTGGGTATCATCTTGGCGGCTACTATCTGTGGGCTTGGATGACAGGTTGTCTGGTTGAGGCACAGAAACAAAGGGCGTAGCTGCTTCTCCCAAACGCACGCTCAACAGAAGCGGAATTGTCCAAGTTACACTGCCGTCACTAGCAAGGTTAGGCAATTTGGCACCAATTTTAGGTGTTTCTTCCTTGATTGCTTCTGGAGAAGGTGGAAGCTGATCAAACATCTCATCTCGCAGAGGACGCTGTGTTATTGATAGGTTGTGCTGTTTGACATACTTGACAATGCGGCTGATGCGAATGCCTTCATTAGCTTCCCAGGCAACTTTATCCTCTCCCAATTCCGGAGTCCACACTTGATCATCAGTTGCTAAGATTCTGCCCTGCTCATCTTTTTTGGGAACACCTGAGTGGTGTAGCCCGACAACTTCCCACTGATCATTGAACACAGGAGATCCAGAAGATCCCGGTGCTGTATCTGTCTGATAGTGAAGGAAATCATCGAAGAGATCGACTAGCCGATTTTCCCGCAGTGCCAGTTGCTTCGGTTGCCCAGATGGATGTTGAATAATGTTGACGTACTCTCCTAGAATTGCTTTGCCTTCCTCTTCTACCAAGCGATTCCAGCCAAAAGTCGCTAGAAGAGGCTGTCCACTAGAATTATCTTTGACTGCGACTAAACTGAAATCAAGAAGCTTATCGGTAAGAAAGAAGGTGGCAGGATCGAGTTCATAGGTGTAGGACTGGAGCATTTGCCCTCCCACACCGCTTTGGTAATTGAACTCTATCAGGCTAAAACCTGCTTGCTGGGCATTTGACAGGACATGGTTGTTAGTCAGTAGGAGGCGAGGAGAAACCATGAAGCCCGTGCCATAGCCAACAAGGCGGTTGCGGTTATTACGGATGAGAATGCGACCGATAGAACGGGAGACGCTCAATCCATACTCTAGGTAACTCACGCTCATTAGATCGTTTTGACCGAGAATGCGTTCCTGGACGAGACGATTGAAATTTTCTGGGGATAGAATTTTAACCCCAGCGACTTCAGGTTGGCTTTCCTCAGCCATCGTTCTAACAGCCAGAGGATGATTGGCGATTCGTTCAAGTCTCTTTCTGACTCGCTCTGGAGTATCTACATTAAGTAAATTCCCAGTTTCCAACTCACTCAGGTGTTCTTCACGCTCTTGGTGACGCTGTTTGTACCGCGCTGTGGTTTCTTGGATTAACTGATAGGTAATAGCCATATTGCAAATGGGCTTTCAAGGAGTAAAAGTGGCTGGTCTTTCAGGGATCTGTCTCTGTAGTTGAGTAGACAACTAGGGAGTCCGATACATTATGCCAGATAAGTTTTTTGATACATATCCTGGTATTGATAGAGATTTTTCAAAAAATTAACAGCTGTTGTAGTAGATGATACAAAGATTTCCCTGGTTTTAATTACTTATCTTCTTGAAACTTATAAAATTCAGGTGATAACGGCATCTAAAATCAAAGTGTTTTTCCGCGTGGGTAACTTGAACTGTTTGGGAATCGGGCACTGACAGGTGCTACTTAGGAGATTTTAGATTTTTGAATTGGTGAAATGTTGTATTGTCGCCCAGTTAACATTGTATAAATAAAAAAATACAGATTTTCGCCATTTTAAGAGTAAACTATAGCGATTATCAGTCTTATAAAGTACAGTAGCAGCAGTGAGTAAACCAACCCACTAAATTTTCTATCGTCACTTCTGCAAATGCCGCATCTAATGCCTTGAGTAAATCAGGATATGTCCTTGCACCGATGCGACGGAGAATGTTCTTAATCTTCGACCAACAGTTCTCAATGGATGAAAAATCGGGGGAGTAGGGGGGGAGATAAATGAGGCTAGCTCCAGCAGAGATGATTAAAGCTTCAAGTTCATCACTTTTAATTAGTGCATCTGTTGCCGTCCTCACCAGAGGATAAATACATAGTTTGATTTGCTAGAAGTACTTCTGCTGTCTCATGTCTTAGAGGTTTAGAGAACACATAACCTTGACCAAATTCGCAGCCAAGTTCCTGTAACCATTGAAGTTGTTGTGGTGTTTCAATACCTTCTGCAATAACGGCTAATCCGAGTTGATTGCTCAAAGCAATAATAGTACTAACAACCTGATAATTACGGTTCCCTTCCTGCATCTGACTTACAAAGGAGCGATCGATCTTCAAATTATCAGCAGGTAAACGATGGAGATAATTAAGCGATGAATAACCGCTACCAAAGTCATCAATGCTGATTTGAATTTTTCTATCCTTTAATTGGGTTAATAAATCAATTGTCTGACTAATATTGTCAATTAACATACTCTCAGTAATTTCTAAGGCTATGGAATCGCCTTCTAAACCTGTTTGAGCTAGTGTTTGATCGATGTCATCAATTAAGCTAGCTTGGCGAATATCTTGAGCAGAGAGATTAATACTCATCTTGAGCGGGAAGTGACTAGCAAACTTGGTTTTCCAGTTTGCCAGTTGTTGACAAGCTTTGTAGAACATCCAACGATCGATTTGTACAATTAGCCCTGTTTCTTCGGCAACAGGAATAAATTCCCCCGGCAAAATTAACCCGCGAGTTGGGTGTTGCCAGCGCACTAATGCCTCAAATCCAATCAGCCGAACTCCTTGCAACTGCAATTCTCTACTAACCTGTTGGCTTGGCTCGCCGGAGGCATCGCCAAGTATGTCAACAATCGGCTGATAGTATATAACAAACTCTTCTCGTTCGAGAGCTTTACGGATATCCGTTTCTAGAGTTAGCCGATTTACGGCTTGAGTATGCATTTCTATATCAAAAATTTTGTACGAACTTCTATCTTGGGATTTGGCTCTATACATGGCAATATCGGCATCTCGGAGTAAATCAGAGGCATGAGAATAGTTCTTTGTTCCTAAAACAATACCGATGCTCGTACTGATAACTACTTCCGAATCATTCAGGATCAATGGTGCTTGAAAATCTTTTAGAATCCGCTCAGTAATTTGAATAGCTTTTTCCATACCAGAAATACCTTCCAGGAGAATTACGAATTCGTCACCACCGATTCGAGCGACTAAATCAATCTCTCGCAGATGATTTTTTAGCTTCTGAGCAATGCTTTTAAGTAGTTGATCTCCAGCTAAATGTCCTAAGCTATCATTGATCACTTTGAACCGATCTAGATCGAGAAATAAGACGGCGTAACGATAAGTTTCTATTCGTTTGGCTCGGTTAATCGATAATTCTAGCCGTTCTACTAAAAGCGTCCGATTCGGTAAATCTGTCAACGGATCGTGTAAGGCATTGTGGATAATCAGTTCTTGTGCTTGTTTGCGATCGCTTACATCTAATAAAACACCATGCCAGACAATATCTTTGTTTTCTCGACACTCCGAACGCGCACTTGCCTGTACCCATTTGAGTTTGCCAGAGGGTGTAACTAATCGCCATTCATAAGAGAATGGTTTTAAAGTTTGAGCGCTTTGTTTGGCAGCCGTATAACATCCAGCACGGTCATCAATATGGATTTGTGCAAAGCACAGAGAAGCATCTGATAAAATTTGATCTGGTGTTAATTCTAGAAGATCCAGACAGCCTAAACTGATGTATTCAAAGACAATAGAACCATCAAAATGATGTACAAAGCTATAAATTATTCCCGGTATATTAGATGCTAATGTTTGTAACAGATTTTGGGCTTGTTGGCGCTCTGCCCGCACCTGAGTATCCCGAAGTTCTCGACGCACCGCCACTGGCAATCGGCTTAAATTGTCTTTCATCACATAATCATGAGCGCCTGCTTTCATCATTTCCACAGCAGATACTTCGCCGATTGTGCCAGAAACGAGAATGAAAGGAATATCTTTCTGACTCTGCTTTGCTACTTCCAAAGCCATAGGAGCATTGAATCCAGGCAATCGGTAATCTGAAATTATCACATCCCAGGTACGGCTATTGAGGGCTGTGTGTAGCTCTTCGACGGTTTCGACACGTTGCCAGATGGGATCGAAACCACCGCGACGCAGTTCACGGATAACTAACATGGCATCGATTTCTGAATCTTCAACCATTAGGACGTTCAAGGGTTCACTCATACCTCATACCTCATAATCTCCTTGGCAAAATTTGAGTTAATCCGCCATATTTTCATCCCAAACAACAGCGATTAGCTGCTAAGAAATATGACTAACGGATGCACCAACGATTTGCAAGCTGGTGAATAAATCGGCGTTCAAGTGGCTGGCTAATCTCGCCCTTGTCTGCGCTCAAAAGAGAAATGAGAAATAGTTTCTTTCAGGATACCTGCTTAGTTAACTCGACTATGGAACCAGTGAGGAGCTGACTTTTCACGGTAATTACTAAAACCCTCATCAAGACTGGGGGTAGGGTGTAGGGTGTAGAGAACTGATATTGTCTTACTACACCCCACACCCTACATCCCACACCCTTGCTCCTTTTCCACATACCGTGAAAAATCACGGTGAGGACACCCATCCCACAATAAAATTTGGGATGTTTTTTTATTTGGAAGTGCCTAAAGAAGTTTTTCAGGAACTTTACCCATTGTCAGCCAATCTTTGTGCCAGTCCCCTATACTCAATATTGCGATTTAAGATGATTGGGTATTCTATAATTTGCGATCGCCACTATACGGATGATTGAAGTTGAACATCTGAGTAAAATATACGGCTCTACCCCAGCGATTACTGATGTCACCTTTAGCGTCGAGCCTGGGGAGATTTTAGGGCTGTTGGGCCCCAATGGCGCTGGAAAAACCACAACCATGCGGATTCTGGCTGGTTATTTACCGGCAACCAATGGAAATGCCCGGATTGCTGGTTATGATGTCCATGAAAATTCCCTAGCTGTGCGCCAACGCATTGGTTATTTACCGGAAACACCGCCATTATATCCAGACATGACGGTGGAGGGATTTTTGCATTTTGTTGCCCGCATTAAGGGAGTATCAGCAGGCGATCGCCCCAACAAGGTGACAGCCGCCATCGAACGCTGCAACTTAGAAGATAAGCGGCGAGTAATTATTCGCAAACTCTCCAAAGGATACCGCCAAAGGGTAGGAATTGCTCAAGCGATCGTTCACGATCCCCCAGCGATCATTTTGGATGAACCCACGGTTGGACTCGATCCCCGGCAAATAATTGAGGTGCGGAATTTAATCAAAAGCCTAGCTGGTACTCACACAATTATTCTTTCCACGCACATTCTGCCAGAAGTAAGCATGACTTGCAGCCGCGTCGCCATCATCAATCGCGGTAAAGTTGTGGCAACTAATACACCAGAAAACCTGATGACTCAGTTGACAGGCGGTTCAGGATATGAATTAGAAATAGAAGGAGAAGCCGCCCTAGCAAAACAGGTATTGCAAAAAGTCGCGGGTGTGAGTCTGATAGAATCAATTCCCACAGCCGGAGGACATCAACCCCAGGAAAATCGCGCTTATCTGCGGGTGATATCGCAACCGGGAAAAGAACCAGGAAAGGATATTGCCACAACCTTAGTGCGTGCAGGATTCGGTTTACATGAACTGCGACGGGTTAACGCCACCTTAGAAGATGTATTCTTGCAACTGACCACAGAAGAAAAGAATTTCGATCCTGATGTAGACTTAGCAGCAGACAAAGAAGGAGCAGCGTAAATGGGTATAGTACTGAGTAATATTATTGCCATTTATCGCCGAGAGTTACAGAGTTATTTTGTATCGCCCTTAGCTTATGCGATCGCAGGCATATTTTGGTTCATGGCGGGGTTATTCTTCGTGATGATTTTGCTAGGGCCAAGTGGCATTTTGGTAGGAGTCGCGGCAATAGATGCACAAGGGCAACAACTAGGAGTGCCAGTACCGCCGATAGATGTCCCCTATGAATTTATCCGGGGATTTTTGGATAGTATGGGGTGGCTATTGTTGTTTACCCTGCCAATTCTCTCGATGGGACTCTATGCCGAAGAACGGAAACGGGGCACTTTAGAACTGTTAGCCACCTCACCAATCACCAATTGGGCGGTAGCTTTGGGTAAGTTATTAGGCGTGCTAACATTTTTTACCACGATGGTTTTACCCATGCTAGTGTTTGAAGCGATCGCCATTAGTGGATCAAATCCACCAATGGCACTCTCAATTCCCTTGCTGGGTCATTTTGGATTAATCTTGCTAGCAGCGGCAATTTTATCTTTAGGAATGTTTATTTCCTCATTAACAGACAGCACAATTTTATCTGCCGTTCTTACCTTTGCAGTAATTTTATTGTTGTTATTCATTGATTTAATCGCCAAAATTATCCCTGGTCCCGTGGGCGAAGCTTTAGGTTATCTGTCGTTGCTGAAACATTACAACACTTTCATTCAAGGCATTTTTGATACCAGCGGCTTAATTTTATTCGTCAGTTACATTTTTTTGGGCATCTTTCTCACAGCTCAATCAATTGATGCACTGCGTTTTCAAAGGCAATAGTACCGCATAGCGGAAGTCAAAAGTCAAAATTCAAAAGTCAAAAAGCTTACAGGGCAGAGTTTTTGACCATTTGAAATGGGTGGTTTATTTACGCTTTACTGTAGTAGTTATATAAGTTATGAGTAAAAAGTTAGGAGTGAGGAGTTCAAACTTATAACTCATAATTCCTAACTCCTCACTTTATTCAAATAATATGAAAATAGTTGCAAAAAAGAAACTGTGGAAATATCTGTTTTGGTTAGGCCCTTTCCTAATTGCTGTCGGCTTAACAGTTGGATTAGTCTCTGAACAGTGGGGATTAATTCCATTAGCATTTCTAATTACGGGAATTGTGATTAGTGGATTGGGGATAATATGGCAAAGCTACCAGAGTAACTGGTGGAACCGCCGTTCTACCCAAGCAGGAACTAATGCCCTAGTGGCAACTCTGGCAGTACTAGCAATTTTGGGATTGATTAACTTTTTGGGGACTCGCTACCACTTGCGGGCAGACTTAACAGAGGCTCAATTATTTACCCTTGCACCCCAGTCAAGTGAATTAGTAAGGGTTTTACCACAGCCAGTTAAAGTGTGGGTGTTTGATGTTAACCAGAATCCCCAAGACCGAGAACTGCTAGAAAATTATCAGCGCCAAAGCTCAAAATTTAAATACGAGTATATTGACCCCCAAGCTAGACCAGGACTTGCAGAAAAGTTTGGCGTCAAAGATTACGGGGAAGTTTACCTAGAATCTGGCGATAAACGGGAATTAGTGCAAACAGTAAATCAAAATGAGCGATTGTCAGAAATCAGATTAACTAGTCGCCTGCAACAACTAACAAATTCAACCACAGCCAAAGTTTACTTACTCCAAGGTCATGGCGAACGCCAACTTTCAGCTGGTAAAGATGCAATATCACAAGCAGTTCAGGGATTAGGCGATAAAAACTTTACAACATCACCGTTGAATTTAGGAGAAACTTCCAAAGTTCCTCAAGATGCGGCTGTAGTGATAGTAGCTGGCCCCAAACGAGGATTGTTTGAGGGTGAAGTCAAAGCTTTGCAAGACTATCTTAATCGCGGCGGTAACTTATTGCTGATGATCGATCCGAATACCGAACCCAAACTTAACAGCTTGCTACAAGAGTGGGGTGTTCGTCTGGATAATCGTTTAGCAGTCGATGTCTCTGGCGAAAGCGTCGTTGGACTTGGCCCTGCTGCGCCCTTAGTCACAGAATACGGACAGCATCCGATTACCAAAGATTTCGCTAACGGCAATTCTTTTTATCCAATTGCCCGACCACTGGAAATTACATCTGTGCCTGGTGTTCAGGCTACTCCACTGCTACAAACCAAACCCTACCCCAGCAGTTGGGCAGAAAGCGATCTCCAAAGCGAAAAATTAGAGTTTAATGCAGATAAAGACCTGAAAGGGCCTCTAACCTTGGGTGTTGCCTTAACAAGAAAACCAACACCCAAATCTACTTCCACTCCCCAACCTGCACCCACACCTTCACCTTTACCATCACCAACCACTCAAAGTAAGACTAGCCCGACTCCTTCCGCTTCTCCCAAGACTCCGCAAGCGTTACTACCATCACCAACCACTCAAAGCAAGACTTCTCCCACTCCCCCTGCCTCCCCTGCCCCCGTTCCTTCTCCTACTCCCTCATCTCAAACAGCTGCCGAGTCACGGTTAGTGGTTTTAGGAAATTCTAATTTCGCCACTGATGGCTTGTTTCAACAGCAACTAAATGGAGATGTATTCCTCAACTCAGTTACTTGGCTGAGTCAACAGGATCAGCAACCCCTTTCCATTCGCCCCAAAGAACCGAAAAACCGTCGAATAATCCTGACTACTACCCAAAGCAATCTTTTAATATTGTCGTCTTTGTTGGTTTTACCTTTAATTGGTTTTGCGATCGCAGTTATTATTTGGTGGAAACGACGGTAAGAAGTAAGTTAAGAGTTAGGAGTTAGGAGTTAGGAGTTAAGAGTTAAGAGGTAAAAGTAGAGACTAGAGAAGAGTTTTTTCTATGCTCAATGACAAATGACGAATGACGAATAACAAATGACAAATGATTAAAAAATGAAATTGCCACGAACGACTTTAATTTTGATACTGCTAGCTCTGGGTTTAGGTGGTTTTGTTTACTTCTATGAAATTCGGGGTGCAACTCAGCGCGAAGAAATCAAAGAGCAAAAGCAGAAAATTTTCTCTTTTGCAGAAGATGATGTCCAGTCTTTAATAATTAAGACAAACAAAATCACTCTTAATCTGGAACGTAACCCTGAATCTTCTAGTAAACCCAAGTGGTTAATCAAATCTCCAGTATCGGACCCAGCAAATGACGCTATTGTTTCTTATTTAATGGATTTGTTAGTCAAAGGTAATAGCGAACGTACTTTATCAAGTCCAGCAAAAGAGCTTGGAGAATTTGCCTTAGATCCACCCAAAGCAACTATTAATATCACCCTGAAAAACCGACAAAGCCATCAGTTGATTTTGGGTAAATCCAACTTTAACGGTCGTTTCTTGTATGCTCAAGCTGACCCTGCTATAAAACCCGATGGAAATACAAATGTGCTGTTAGTATCTACAGATTTTGCCAATGCCGTCAATCGGGAATTATCAGAGTGGAAACAACCTGTAGATAATAGTCAGAAGCTACCTGGACTCAGCACCCCTTTACCAACTCCGACAAATAGTAAATAAGCAATTACGCTTTCTGTGGTATGTTTCGGTAACGCACAATGGGTTAGCACATCTGTGCTACTCTACTTCAAATCTTACTAGTTTTTCTAAGTTACCATGACAAATCCGACAGCAACATTGCTGATTTCCTGCCCCGATCGAAGGGGACTGGTGGCTAAATTTGCCAATTTCATCTATTCTAACGGTGGTAATATTATCCATGCAGATCAGCACACAGATTTTGCTGCTGAGTTATTTCTCACGCGTATTGAATGGCAGTTAGATGGGTTCAATTTACCGCGAGAATTTATTGCCCCTGCATTTAATGCGATCGCCCAACCTTTAGGTGCTAAGTGGGAATTACGTTTTTCTGATACAGTACCACGCATTGCTATTTGGGTAAGTCGGCAAGACCATTGTCTATTTGATTTAATTTGGCGACAACGCGCTAAAGAATTTGTTGCTGAAATTCCTTTAATTATTAGTAATCATTCTAATTTAAAGGTAGTTGCAGAACAATTTAATATCGACTTTCAGCATATTCCCATTAATAAAGATAATAAAGCAGAACAAGAAATCCAACAACTAGAATTACTGCGCCAGTACAAAATAGATTTAGTTGTATTGGCAAAATATATGCAGATTGTTAGTGCAGATTTTATTAATCAATTTCCACAAATTATTAATATACATCATTCATTTTTACCAGCTTTTATCGGAGCAAATCCCTATCACCGAGCTTTTGAACGTGGTGTGAAAATTATTGGTGCAACTGCTCATTACGCCACTGCTGATTTAGATGCAGGCCCAATTATTGAACAAGATGTGGTGCGAGTTACCCACCGTGATGAAGTTGATGATTTGGTGAGGAAAGGCAAAGATTTGGAGAGAATTGTATTAGCAAGAGCAGTGCGATCGCATTTACAAAATCGTGTATTAGTCTATGGTAATAGAACAGTAGTATTTGAGTAATTTTATACCGAAGTAATCCCAGGAAGCGATGCCTACGGTGGTCACTGAGCTTTGTCGAAGTGCGGGCTACGCCTACGTAGGAAGTTGTGAGATAATGTTTTCTAGCCAGTCGTTTGTCAATTATCTATCTCCCAATCTTCAATCAGCAAGTTATTAATCCGCTTAAATTCTCTGGTGTTATGGGTAACAAGGGTTAAATTATTTGTCAGTGTGATCGCGGCAATTTGTAAATCATAAGCTCCAATTGGAGTGCCTAATGCTTCTAGCTGAGATCGAATAATTCCGAATGTCATTGCTGCGAGATCGTCAAACGGTAGTGATATAAATTGAGCTAAAAATTCTTGCTGTAAGGTAAGATTCCTTTTTGGGTTGGCACTTTTCATTGCGCCATAAAATAATTCAGATTTGACGATTGAGCAAACGGCAATATCTTTAGTAGCAGTGGTTTCTAGTTTCTGCTTTAAGGTGGAATTTTTACCACGCATATAGATAATGCAAGTGTTAGTATCTAGCAAAAATTTCACAGGATGGGTTCGCGTTCTTGTTGTTGTCCTTGAGGATGACGAAAGAATGTTTCATCTTGGATACATCCATAGAATTTAGTCAAGGGATATTCTGGAGTTTCAATTTGGGTTTCTGCTTGTAGGGACTCAATCAGGGTTTTTAGCAATGTCAAGCCTCGGCTAAGGTCGAGTTCTTCGGTAAGTTCAGCCAGGGGTGATTGACGGAAGAATTCTGAAAGTTTGGTGGGTTGGTCTGGGTGGGTATTGTGTGTGGTCAAGCTTTGAGCAAGGAATTGGATAATATATAGTTTATCGTTGGGGGAAAGCTGAAGGAGTTGTTGTTCGAGTTCTGGGATAGCCATGATGGGGTTTAAGTGGAGGATAATTTTATTTTACTTTCACTCTTCAGGGGTTAATTTAGTTTGACTCGTTTTTTACCTATTAATAGTTATTGCATTATCTAGATTTATCACAACTCATATAGGATTACTATATACAAACAAAGTCCGCGTAGGCGGACTTTACAAAAAGACTTATTTCAAGAATTGCCGTAGCTGTTTTAGTTAGCTAAAACTACCTCTGTCTCATCTTTCGATTCATCTCTGATTTTAAAGTAGTAATAAAGATTACCAACAGTTAGGTCTGATGCCTGTTGCAAATTAGATGTAACTAATGTTTTATAACCAGTAATTCCAGCTTGTTCACTAATATAAAATTCGTACTCTCGACGTAGTTCAGGCTCAAAGAGAAATAACAACTGGTCACGAAGCGAATAGAAATGAGATTTTTCAGCTAAACTCTCATATACTAATTGTTCTGGCGGTTCTACTACATTGATTGTAGAGTAGTGAGTATCTGAACTATTAAAATCAGCGCTACTTAAAAGCTTTAATTCTGATGAAGGAAGCGATCGCATCCAATCAACATGATTTTGCCACGAATCCAATACTGCTAAATCATGATTTTTAATGCGGATAATTTCGGGAAAGAGAAAATCAAGCTCATCATGTGATTCGCAGCGATTAATCACAGTTAGAGCATCTTGACAAATTTTATCTTGGAGTAGGATCAGGCGATCGCTCACTGCTGAAACCTCATGCTGCACTTGATAAGTTGCAACAATTGCCTGTTCAATTGCCCAAGCACATTCAAGTCTGCGTAGTTGGCCAGCTGCACAGGTTTCTTCCAGTAGATGCGGATTGCTGTAATCTGCTAAAGCCGTAAATAACATTCCCCTCACGCCATCAATCTCAGCATTTCTTCGGCTGAAATCTTGCAATTGCATCGCTGAACGGAAGCGGTTCATCGCCTGGATAAACAGTCCATACGCCCTCACTAAAGCTGTGCGATGTTGTTCAAATTTGATATCTTGGGCTACTTGTTCGATTATTTGTCTAATTTCTACTCCTTGGTCTTTTAAGGCTTGTTTCAAGTCAATAAAGCCGTTTTTCACTTCCAGCCTCATTTGCTCTACTTCTTTTCTTAATTTCATTGTTTGGTGTAGGTTGACTGCTGTCAACGCTACACCTGCGATTGTTCCCACACCAATCAAGGCTGTAGTTGCTTGCAGTACACCCAAGCTAGTCTGTATAGTTTGCAAGCCATTTAATACAGATGTAAAGCCTTGGTGAGTTTGATACATCTGCGCCCCACTCGTAACTAAATTAGAAGCTGCTATCAGTGGAGATAAAGGGCTGTTGTTAACAGTAGCACCAATAGCATGGCCTACAAACTGTCCGGTAACTGTATCTCTAGCCATGCTTAAAGGTACTCCATTGCTAAAGACTTGTAGATATTTCCCAGCATCAATACCAGTTTGAATTGCAGGCGCAAATTGGAACAGCATATTTTTAGGTTGCTAAAAGCTAATTTTCTTGAGCCTAACTGGTATAAAAAAGTAAAGATAACCGTATTTATTCGGTATATTAATTAATTTTGTCTAAATCTGGGCATACTAAGCCTGAAAACTTATCGCCTTACATAGTTTATGGATACTTCACTAGTTAGCTCTCAGGCTGTTGAGCTATTGTCGCAGATTACCGGACAAAAACTGACTCCAAAAAATCTCACACCACCTGTAATATTTCTGGCAAATTTAGTCGCAGTGCTACTGGGAGTAATATTTGTAGATGGCACAGTAGCAGAGTCAGAAAAGCAACGTTTACTGACAACCCTTTATCGATTTAGTATTCCAGAAAGTGATGTGCGTAAGTTGACACATTTGATGATTAAGGGAGTCAAAGAAAATCAAGTCTATAAGCAAATTAATAGCTTACTAGCATTGGCGGCTCCACTTTCAGAGTCAGAAAAGCTGTTGTTAATTAGCTTTGGCTATGAAATGTCAGCAGCAGATGGTGAAATTGATCCTCATGAGAAAAAATATTTGGAGATCCTTGCCAAGCACTTAGGCATTAAACCACAGCATTTAGGAGTTTTAGAGGCTGGTTTTACTCATCAAGAAAATGCCGAAGCTATTCCTTTAAATGAAGTGCATTTTTTACTCGACCCTGCTAGGTTCCAAGAACTGGACACTATATTTGTTAAGGCTGCAAGTGATATTATGGCACTTCTACCTGCTAAATCTGCAACTAAAGTAATTAAACAGCATAGCAATATACCTTATGGGGAATTAGCAAAGTTTCAAGAACATCGTAAGCAATTAGAAACTTATTGCGATCAAATTTCCCAAATGGTTAGAGATTGTAATGAGCGTAGTTTCTTCCCTCACGGTTTAATAGAAGAGATAGAAGAGGTATCTAAAAAAATAAAATTACAACGGTTTCGTTTAGCAGTTATAGGCGAATTTAGCAAAGGAAAATCAACCTTACTAAATGCCTTACTAGGTGAAGAAATCCAACCTGTGAGAGAAATTCCTTGTAGTGGCGCTGTGACAGTTCTGAAATATGGAACGCAAAAGCGAATAATCTGTAGATATCAAAATGGCACACAGGAAGAGATTTCTTTTGAAGAGTATCAACTCAAGGCAACGATTTCAGAAAATGCAGCTATAGATTGCCTGAGTGAGGAATTGGCTGATTCTCAAATTGATGAAATTGTTTTTGAACATCCTGATTTAGAGTTATGTAGTAGTGGAGTAGAAATTGTAGATTCTCCAGGATTAAATGAACACCCTGACCGCACTAAGATAACTCAAAAACTTCTTAAAGATACTGATGCAGTTATTTTCCTAACTAATGCTTCATGTTCTCTAACTCAAGTAGAACGCGAGTTACTCCAAGATGTGAAAACTCAACTAAATTATGGTAAAGGAAATGAACCTGTCAACAATCTTTTTGTGGTAGGAAATTTTATAGATTTAGTACGTAGTGACAAGGGACGTGAGCAGGTGAGACAGAGAATCGAAAGATTTGTAACAGGTCAAAATCCTATAGTGGCAGGTGAAAACAGAGTTCATTTAATTTCTGCTCAAGCTACGCTGGAGGCAATATTGCAGGGAACTGAAAATGAGTATTTAAAAGCCTTTCAAAATTTTACTCAGTCTATTGATAAATTTCTGACTTTTGACAGTGGAAAATTAAAAATTAAGCACTTTATTACTCAAATAAATAGGGTGATACAAAAAAGTATAGATGGATTATATCAATTTGAGGATATTTTAAAGGGTAAAATTCAAATTTCTGAAACAGAAAAGCAGAAAATATTAGAAAACATAGGAGAAGCTAGTGGGCGAGATATCAAAATTAAAAATTTAGCAGAAATTCAACAAAAAGAAGTAATTAAACAAGCTACTGATTCATGGACTAAGTGGCGTGAAGAACTGAAAGAAAATATTACTCAAAAAAGTAAAGACTGGAATTCGTTACACAATCCTGTTTTTAGTCAAGACAAACTAATTAAAGATTACATAAATAAATTTACTGCCACTATATCACAAGAGATAGATATATGGGGGAATAAACAACTTAAAGATGTCATTTTGCTCAAAAGCATTGAAGATTTAGATGCAAAAATAGCTGATGAATTAAATGCAATTCAAAGCGAATTTCAGAGCATAGATATGCATATACAAACAAATTTAAGTCAACAACTTAAGCTTTCAATAAATGGTATCAATGATGACTTTACGGGTTTCGGAGGAATTGGTGGTGGTCTTGGAATTGGTGCTTTAGCTGCTGGATTAATGGTATTTACAGGCCTTGGTTTTATTGCCATAATTGTTGCAAGCGTAGTTGCTGCAATTGCAGGTTCGTTTGGTTTTGGAATGCTAGATTCTGATGGGCTAAAAGATAAAATAAAGGGAAAAATAATTGAAATAGGATTTCAAAAATTTAATGAGTCAATGGATAAAAATAAATTACCCGCGAAGTTAGATGAAATTGTTGGCTCAGTCTTTAATAGCCGAGTTGAATCAGCCAGTCGAGTCATCGCACAAGCGATCGCACTTTACGAAAACCTCCTAGAACAGCAAGAAAAAGCTCACAACGAAACTCTGGAACAACGTGAGGCTGAAAAGATGTGGATTTACCAAAAGCGCGAAGAACTTGAGCAGGTACAGAATGGACTAGAAGTCATTCTCAGTAAATGCACTATTGTTTAATCGCCTTCCTTACAGGCTTCAATTCTTAACAAGGGCTGTGATCGCAGAAATTTGCCCACCTGAATGGCGGGCTATGAGGTACTTTACTTGAGTGGATCGTGTCCCCAATTTTTCAAAGAATAGCACCAGCGCGTGTGTTCCAAATCACCCGATGGCTGTTGTGCAATATGACGATGGACGTAACTAATAACTTTCTTCATGTGCGAAAGATCATCGTTGGTGTAATCATCCTTTTTCTGCAATAGCTGGATAATACGCCGTCCAGATTTATGACCGATTGACTCATCGTCGCCATCCTTTTGCCCGACAGTTTGTGACTCATCCGTATCTAGCCAAGACTCTAGTTCTTTAGGTGTCATATTGACAGCTTGATGAAACTCGTCAATCACCGCTTTAACATCTTTACTCATGACTAAGCATTACTCCTCTACTTTCTTCAGAGCATCAGGCTTGTGAGCAGCTTGTTTTCCTGTCTTATCACTTTCAACTAAGTACTCAGGGTTATCTTCACTTGCAGCAATATGGTGTTCTTTAATATCTGTGGGTGAAGTGAGCTTCTTTACTACTTTGCCAGTTGTCTTACCTTGTGAAGTGTTCCATTCAACGCGATCGCCTTTTTTGAATTGTTCAGCCACATTCATCTCCTATTTGATGTTTTATACCTACTAAGGTCACATTATGTCTGCGACTGGAAAAGCAGCCATCATTCTAGTGATAGAGAAAACATCCGTTATTAAGCCAGTAATTTAATTAGCTGTGAAATGAAAAAATTAGGCGATCGCTACAACTCGCTTGATACAAAAGCCGTGCGCTCGCCTCATAATAAAGAAAGATTAAGCAGATTCTCAGAAAACTCTCAATGAGCCAAACTAGCCTAAACTTAGTTGCAATATCTATCTTTCTCATGACCCTATCGGTACTGGTGGGGCCATTCTTCAACTTATCTCCGGCAGTACCAGCACTTGCTACTTTCACCATCTTAGGCATAGCGACATTAGATAGCTTCAGCCTGCAAGGCAAGGGTGGTACTATCTTTGTAGATTGGATTGCTGGTTTTTCAAAAGAACACCGCGATCGCATCGTCCATCACGAAGCAGGACATTTCTTAGTTGCTTACCTGTTGGGTATTCCCGTTACTGGCTACACACTCAGCGCTTGGGAAGCGTGGAAACAGGGGCAACCTGGCCAAGGCGGCGTTAGCTTTGATGATGGCGAATTAGCATCTCAACTAGAAGTAGGTAAAATCAGCGCCCAAATGCTAGACCGCTACTGCACTCTTTGGATGGCGGGTATTGCTGCTGAAACCCTGGTTTTTAATAATGCTGAGGGTGGAACTGATGATAAAAGCAAGCTGATCGGAGTCTTGACAATGTTAGGTTTTTCTGAATCAGTTTATGAGCAAAAACTGCGGTTTCATGCTCTCCAAGCAAAAACTCTACTGCAAGAAAATTGGTCTAGCTACGAGACTTTAGTTAGTGCCATGCGACAAGGTACTTCAGTAGAAGATTGTCATGCTGAGTTAGGAGTAGGGAGTGGGAAGTAGGAAGTTATATCAAGTTAGTTTTGAGAGTTTGTAGTAAGCACGTTAGTGCTTAAAAAAAAAGGACTAAAGTCCTTACTACGAACTCATTAACATCATCTTAAACAGAAAACTTATTCAACTCTGGCGCGGAGTGCAGGAGATCGAAAGAGAGTTGCAAATCCAGCTTGCCGCTCATTCAAAGGTTCTAGAGCATCGTTCCAAAGACTTTCATAATAAAAGAAAGTTATGCCTAGACCGCGTTCTTGAGCAGCCCGCACCTGAGACTTAATTTGCTGCATGGGAACTGGATTATTTCGTAACCCTGTCATAACGCCAATTCCAGTTGGAATTATTTTTTGCGCTTCTTGAATTTCTGGACGAGAAATATTAGCCACAAAACTTTGCAGATCGGGACGATAAATTTGCACGATTAACTCGTCCACAATATTTTGCCGCATCCAACCTAGCCAATCTTGCAAGTGAAACTTGTAAGCAAAATCATAGTAATTAGGAGAAACAGAGAAAATCGCCTGGGGTTTTCTCTGCTTTACCGCTTGGTTAAGTTTTACCATGAATGCCGTAATCTTATCTGCCCGCCACTTTACCCATGCCGCATCTTTGGGATTCTTTGGGGGAGCATTTTTCGTTTCTTTGGTGTACAAAGCAACTGTATATTGGTCGTAGCCAAATTCGTGAGGCAAACTCATGTGATCGTCAAACTGAATGCCATCGGCATCATATTGGGTAACAGTTTCCAGCACTAGATCGGTGATGAATTGTTGCACTTTTGGATGGAACGGATTAAGCCACATCACCTCACCAGCCGCACTGTTTGAAGTTTGGCTACCATCCCGCTTTTGTGTGAACCAATCCGGGTAATTTATTGCTAGTTCTGAGGTTGGGGGAGCCATGAAACCAAACTCAAACCAAGGAATCACCAGCAATCCTTTGCGATGAGCTTGATTAATCAGGTCTGCGAGAATATCATGTCCATCTGAACCTTTGTAGACAAAAGGTTGAATACCTGCACGTTGTGCGATCGCACTGGGATGCATTACATAGCCAGAATTCCACACCACAGGATAGATTGTGTTGAAGTTCATCCGTTGTAATTGGCTCACCGCATCCAGCACTTTGTCCCGATTTTTGAGGGTTTCAAAATCATTAGTGGTCATCCAAACCCCGCGAATTTCCTGACGAGGTAACTGTGCGATCGCAGGGGTGAAACTGTCTACCAGCAATACACTAACAAACGATATTAAAATGAGAATGGGAAAAAAAGACTTGAGTAGTCGCCGCCAACTTTGGACAATAAAAGATGATTTCATAAATTTGAATGATGCATTAGCTACCCACACACGCCATTGCTCGTTTTTACGATTGAATCTACTAACCATATAGTCTACAAGTATTTATGCTTAGTACGGAACTGATGAGTTGGTAGTTGTTCGTTCCTTGCTTATGGAACTTTTGCACCAAAAAACTAAAACAGACAAATTAAGATAGTTGACGCAGCTAATAAGCATTTGTGCCCAATAGATATTGGTA
>JADEXV010000403.1 GCA_015206945.1 Nostocales cyanobacterium LEGE 12452
TTCCCAACCAACTAGCGTGGATTCCCTCACCACCGCCAAAGGAACTTGGCGTTGTACTACCCCAATTTTTGGATATTAGTCAGAATGTACGGGCATCAGAGGAAGCAACTTCACCTTATCGGAAATATGAGTTACTGAATATTCCCATCAACGCATTACGCCAACTTGGGCAAAGTCTAGCCTTGACAAAAGATGCTAGCATTGCTGTCTCTTTTGGCAACACTGCACAAAGCTGGCTAACTATCCTAGAGACGGCGCAGCGCACTTTAGAGGAATATGCACAGCAATCAAAAGAAATTCGGCAAGTTTATATTGCTGGTAACTCGCTAGACCCCGAAACAGCAAAGAATCGTTTTAAAGGGCGAAAGGACATATTTGAGGAAATCGAATCTTTGGCGCTTTCTGAGCAACCGCCAGTGTTGTTACTCTATGGAGGGCGCAGGACAGGGAAAACCTCAGCGCTGAAACATCTACCTTATAGAATTGGCTCAGATATTGTACCTTTGCTGGTAGATTTACAGGGTGCAGCATCAGCCACAACCTTAAAAGGATTGGCTGAAAATTTAGCTCAACAAATTATCGAAGCTGCACGGCGATTACCCCGCAAAGTAAAATTGCTTGAGCCAGATGCCAAGAAACTAGCTGAAGATCCATTTCCTGCGCTGCAAACTTGGTTAGCAGAAATAGAACGCATCAACTCCGGTAAGCAATTTCTCCTCTGTTTGGATGAATATGAACGCCTGGGTGAGGTAGTGGAAGCAACAAGGAGCCGTGCGCCACTAAATTTTATTCGTAACCTGCTGCAATACCAACGCAACTGGATTCTACTTTTTAGTGGTTCGCACGAGTTATCTGAACTTCCCGCTTATTGGAGTGACTGTCTAATTAGCGCCCGTGCTTTGCGAATGACTCACCTGCAAGAGTTAGAAGCCCGCGATTTGATTCAACAGCCAGTAGAGAACTTCCGCGATATCTATGAACCAACTGCTGTAGATGAAATTATCCGACTTACTCGCTGTCAACCTTATCTCGTTCAGTTGGTCTGTTATGAGGTGGTGGAGTTGCTAAACCGCGATATCAGAAGAAACAGGCGACAAGCAGATACAGCAAAAGCAACTGCACAGGATGTTAAAGAAGTTATACCTGTTGTGCTGGAGCGAGGCGATCAGTATTTTCGGGAATTATGGACAAGTTTAGCAGATAGCGATCGCTCTCTCCTGCGTCGGATAATCTACGGGGAAACTCCTACACAGCAAGACAAAGGCGTTATCCGCAAACTAACGCGAAAAGAAATTTTGACTCAAGAAGGCAATGCTTTTCAAGTGCCTTTGGTGCAAAAGTATATAGAACAGTTGCTAGAAGAAGAGTAATATAACAGTCCTATACTGGTTCTCACTTGGGTGCAGTACATTTTTGACCTCTCTCCAAACCTCTCTCCTAAAAGGAGAGAGGCTTTGAATCTTACTCCCCTTCCCTTCAAGGGAAGGGGCTGGGGGTTAGGTCTGTATTCAATGCAATTGGGAACCGCTATATTCAAAATTTTCATCGTGATGTGGCAACCGACATCGCTATAGACATAACCAATGTCGCTACAGTCATGACGGAAGTTGCTACAGCCTGCACGAAAAACGGAAACGTTAAAGCAGAAGTTGCTACAGCTTGCGCGAAACACGGAAACGTCAAAGCAGAAGCTGCTACAGCTTGCGCGAAACACGGAAACGTCAAAGCGGAAGCTGCTACAGCTTGCACAAAACACGGAAATGTCAAAGCAGAAGTTGCTACAGCTTGCGCGAAACACGGAAACGTTAAAGCGGAAGTTACTACAGGGAAAGCAGAAGTTGCTACAGACACGACCGATGTCGCTACCGTTGCAGCTTTGATCTGTAGTAGCTTTTTATAGCAGTTGAAATATAGTTTAGAACATAAACTGATCGTAAAATGCCGACATCAAAACACTTGCAAGCCTGTTGCCTATTGCCTGTTCCCTGCTATAAATTCAATTTAACTATGAAATATCACAGTCAGTAAAGGCAGGAACGCCAACAAAAAGCCATGCCAGGATTGCAATTGAGCTTCTGGCGTTGCTTCTGGTGGTGCTAATAAAGCTTCTACTCTTTGTTCTAAGCGATCTGCACCAGAGGAACCTAATGCAGCACAGCAAATTTCTGATAAAACGGGGCCGCTACTAACTACTAATAAAAGTGATTCTGCTAACACCAGAGGGTCTACCTGCAATGCAGCATAACCGTCGGCACGGAGTTCGCGCAAAGCTAACAGTTCTTCCCACAAAGGCTCTGTATTTGGCAACCATGCAGTGCAAGAACGCACCCAACCCAACCAGAAAAACCAGAACGTATCCCTGTAATGGTGATGCCCTTGCTCATGGGCTAAGACGCTTTCTAAATGAGCCGGTGAGAGAGTTTGCACTAATCCTTGACTAACCACTAATTCTGGTTGCCAAAAACCGATTTGACCTGCAAACAACGCGCCCGTTTGCAGCAGTCTGGCTCGTTTGTCGCCAACATTCACTAAAGGACAGTTACGGGCAGATTCTACAGACTGCCAACCCTGGAAGGCAAGTTTAATGCATGAAATGGCAAAAAATGCTAAATAAATTAATGCTAGTAAATAGCTAATTGAGCCTGTATACATCCCGCCCATTTGCCCTTGAGGCCCCATGAACAGCACAGCGATCGCAGTCATGAATATTAGCAAAGGCGGGAAGAGAAACAAAAATAGCGATCGCTGCCATCGCAGATTCCAATTGCCTTGGGGTTGATTCCCAGCGGATCTTAACCACCAGGCAACTGCCAAAGCATTCAAAATCATTATCAGATGCATCATTGTTCCTCCCTGGCTTGGCGTGCAGATTGAATCCGTTTGGCGATCGCTGCTATTTGCTCGCTAGCTGCTTCATCCAGACTATCAGCAAAGGCAGCAACAACATCGGGGTTTCCCACCGCTAGAAATCGCTGTAACTGCTCGTGAGCTTTGATGACTTCTGATTGCTGCTTACTCAGCATTGGCCGCCAATAGAATGCCCGCTCTTTTTTGTCGCAGGCCAGCCAACCTTTATCAGTGAGGCGACGTAAAACGGTGGTGACAGAAGTATACGCTAATTCGCGGTTGGGATCGGCGAGAATGCGATCGTGTACATCCTTGACTGTGGCTGAACCAAGTTCCCAGATAATATTTAAAATTTCCGCTTCCAACGGGCCTAAAGATAGTTGTTTAGGGCGGTAGTCGGGTAAAGGTGCCATAGCGATTTTCGATTTGGGATGAGCGGAGTGGAGGTAAAAATTTTACTTTCTACTTGGCCAAGTATTAGTCAGGATGCGTAGTGGTGCTAACTTGGAATGCCAAATACAGCTTGAGAAAATCTATTCTTGTTTTAGATTATAGGATAGTGCAGCAAATATGAAAGTCTAAAAGCATAAAAATAAACTTTTTGAGTATTTTTGTATTGAATTGGTTACATCGTGCATATTTAATGCTAAAAAATTGTTTGCGAATAATTGTGACTATAGTTTAGTGACACCAACTAGGTAGAATGTTATTTGCGGCAGTAGTATTAAAACAGGTGTATCCAGCCCGTGAAGTTATTCGTATATCACACTCCTGAATTGACTCCAACGGATAAAGCGCCAGAATGTGCGATCGCAGTCGATGTCTTGCGAGCCACTAGCACAATAGCGACTGTCTTGGCATCTGGAGGCGAAGCTGTACAAGTATTCAGCGATTTAGATCAATTAATTGAAGTTAGCGAAAAATGGCCCTCTGAAAAACGTCTGCGGGCTGGAGAACGCGGCGGTGCGAAAGTAGCTGGTTTTGAGTTGGGAAACTCTCCCCTCGACTGCACAGCAGAATTAGTGCAAGGGCGGCGTTTGTTTATAAGTACCACAAATGGTACTCGTGCTTTACAACGTGTACAAGACTCCGCAAATGTATTAGCAGCAGCCTTGATTAACCGGGCGGCGGTGGTGCAATTCCTTTTAGATAAGCAACCAGAGACAGTGTGGATTGTCGGTTCCGGTTGGGAAGGCAGTTATTCCTTAGAGGATACAGTTTGTGCAGGTGCGATCGCTCATAGTATTTTGCAACAAACCAAGTTGTCACCTGAAGAACTCGCTGGTAATGATGAAGTAATTAGTGCGATCGCTCTTTACTCTCAATGGCAAGATAACTTATTAGGATTACTTCACCAAGCTAGTCACGGTCAACGATTGTTGCGTCTTGACTGTCACGAAGATTTAAAATATTGTTCCCAAACTGATATTTTAGATGTCTTGCCAATACAACATGAAACGGGAGTATTAAAAAGTCAAAAGAAATAGGG
>JADEXV010000031.1 GCA_015206945.1 Nostocales cyanobacterium LEGE 12452
AAGAATTACGGGCGGCGGAAGACCCTGAGTTTGAAACCTTCTATACCAAAAACATTTTGCTGAACGAGGGTATCCGCGCTTGGATGGCTCCTCAAGATCAACCCCACGAACAATTTGTATTCCCTGAAGAAGTTCTACCTCGTGGTAACGCTCTCTAAGAATTCAAATTTGACCATGACTTAAATTAGAGTTGTGGTGGGCGAAAATTGACACACCCAGATAAAATAATCTCCTTGTAATCAGCCAATAAAGCGTCAATTTTCACTATTCTCCAGTAATCTCCCATCAAAAAGGTGGGAGATTTTTTATATATTGGTTAATATCTCTAAATTTATGTGTTATGTTAGATGAAGGTTATAAACCCAGAGTAAATACTCTGCCCTTTTAAAACTAAGACCGCTTAGGCAATAAGGAGGTGATGCCCATGATAGAAAGTAGTAAATGCATGGGTCATCAGGTTGCAGTTAGCCGGCTGCGCGCCGGGGCTGTTCTCTAAAAGTTAGCCTTAGTTATCTTTGAGATACTAAGTTAGCTCAATTAGCTAGGCAAGCTCGGAGTTCCTCCCGGCAGTCTGGTTGCAACCTGAAGACCCGCTAGACCGCTCTGACTTAGATCGTCCGATCTAAATCAGGGCGGATAGTTTTTTAGAGATGATTTTTATTTTTTCAATGGTTGCTTTTAAAAGATATATAGCGATGGCTGTCGCGATAAAGGCAACCTATTTAAGTTTTCTTAAAAAGAATAAATATCTTGTATTAGACCTTGGAGTATGACCAAATGTGAGAAATAGCGTCTATCTGCCAAGTCTGATTTAAATCTACACATACACATTATTGTGGCTTAATTTATCCTCCTATACTTTCTGTGTAGAGAATAAAAGGTGTTTACCTTTGTCAGATGCAAAATGTTGTAACTATATAAGTAGGAATTTCTTGATATGGCACAACTACTCACCGAAGCGGAAATTCAAAAACAGGCAAAGGTTTTGTCAGATTGGACTGTTAAAGACTCAAAGTTGCAGATTACCCGTACATTTAAAAATTTTATTGAAGCAATTGAGTTTGTCAATAAACTGGTTGAGCCGGCTGAGTCAGCCGCACATCATCCAGATATAGAGATTTCCTACAATAAAGTGAAGATTACGCTTACAACACATGATGCAGGCGGATTGACGCAGCCAGACTTTGATGTAGCACGGGTGATTTCCCAGATCAACTAAGTGATTTCTTCTAACATCTTGCAACAAACAACAGGAAGTCACTGCGATATACGGTTTGTATCGCCAAGCCAGTGCGTTCTAACTGGCATAAGATTTATACTATGAGTAAGTGGAAGAAGTAATTTTTGATGGCAAACTGCTAAGTGTCTAAAGCTTTCAGAAATTTAGCCTGCGTAGAGAGCAAATGACCCAAACGCTACTCCCTGCTTAGATATTTGGATAAGTATGTGTGACAGTTATTAAGGCGATCGCTCCAATCTTGCCATCTAGATCAGATGTTTTATAATGTTATGATATAAAGATATGTTTTTGCATAAGTTAATCACATCAGTTTTTAACCTCAAGTTAATCGTTTATTAGCTTTGCAAAAACTAGAATTGTAGTAAGGCAATTATGCCTCATCCATAGGTTTCGATGAGATGTCGCATTTTCAAGAATTAGGTGGAACGAAACCAATTATCTAAACAAGGTGTGAGGAGTAAAGAAAAAATGTCTAATCTATTATGGAAATCCTTAGTGGTTAGCCCAGCAGTTTTGGGAGCAACATTGTTAGTTTCGGCAACAGCAATGGCGGCCCCAAACCCAAGTACACAAGTATCAGCAGCCAAACAACTAGGTGTAAGCGAAGTTGCCCAACAGCCAGAAATATTGGCTCAAACAACCATAGATCAAGTTAATCGCTACAGCAACGAAGGCAGCCAAGGTAATTCTCAGTCTCAAGTAACATCGGTTTCTCAATTTTCCGATGTGCAACCTACTGACTGGGCATTCCAAGCATTGCAGTCCTTGGTTGAGCGCTATGGTTGTATTGCAGGTTATCCGAATGCCACTTATCGTGGTAATCGTGCTTTGACCCGTTATGAATTTGCCGCTGGTTTGAATGCTTGTTTGGATCGGGTTAACGAATTGATTGCCACAGCAACAGCTGACTTGGTGACAAAACAAGATTTAGCCACCTTACAACGGTTGCAAGAAGAATTTTCCGCAGAATTGGCAACCCTACGCGGTCGCGTAGATTCCTTAGAAGCGCGGACTGCTGAATTGGAAGCGAATCAGTTCTCCACCACTACAAAACTAGTCGGTGAAGCAATTTTTGCTGTTAGTGATGCCTTTGGCGATAACACTGGTGATGCTAATAATACTGTCTTCCAAAACAGAGTCCGTTTAGACTTACAAACCAGCTTCACTGGTAGAGACGTTTTGCACACGCGTCTCGCAGCCGGCAACGCACAAGCCTTTTCAGTAATAGATAATGTTGGTGGTGATATCAATACTGCTGAAGGCACACAAACATTTCAAGTCGGTAATGGCGAAGGTGGCAACAGTGTCAACATAGATCGTTTGACCTATCAAGCTCCCGTAGGTCCAGCCCAAGTTTACCTTGCGGCAAGTGGTGGACGACACAGCCATTATGCTGCTGTTAACAATCCTTACTTTTTCGACCAAACTGACGGTGGTAATGGTGCTTTGTCTGCCTTTGCTTCTGAAAGCCCCATCTATCGTATTGGTGGCGGTGCAGGTATAGCGCTCAATCTACCCCTTGGTAAAGGTGGCGGCATTTTGGGAAATAGCTCAATCACTGCGGGTTACTTGGCATCAGAAGCCAACGATCCTGCTCTTAGTTCAGGTCTGACCAACGGCGATTATGCAGCTCTTGGACAGTTGAATTTTAGTGTAGGCGATCGCTTGGCCTTAGCTGCTACTTACGTTCACGGATACAGTGAAGGCGGGGCTTTATTCGACTCGGGTGAGGCATCAGACGTCAACACTGCTTTGGGAGCAAGACCTTTTGCAGTAGGTACTCAACAATCTAACGCTATACTAGGTCGAGCTTCCACCAACTCCTACGGTGTGTCGGCTGCCTTTAGACCGAGCGACAAGCTATCAGTTAGTGGCTTCGTCTCTTACCACGATGTCACAGGCTTCGGTGTAGATGATGATTATGAAGCTTGGTCATACGGTGCTGGGGTTGCTTTAGCTGATTTTGGTAAACAGGGTAACGTTTTAGGTATTTTTGCTGGTGCACAGCCCTATTCCTTTAACCGGACAGGTGTTACTGCTGGTAATGATGTACCCTATCACTTTGAAGGTTTCTACAAGTATCGCGTGTCGGATAACATCTCTGTAACCCCTGGTGTAATCTGGTTGACCTCTCCTGGTCAAAGCAGCGATAACGATGATGCTATTATCGGTACGCTCAGAACTACTTTCACCTTCTAGAGTGTTGATTATCCACTGACAATTTTGAACTCTATTTCTCCCCGCCATTAGGCGGGGTTTTTTGTTTTCGGTAATAATAATGGATAAACCCCAGTAGTTAACCGGAGTATAATAGAAAAGTTAAGAGTTAGAAGTTATGAGTTATGGCGGGTTTGATATGAATAGACCAGAGTAATGCCCACTCTACAAGTGACTTACGCCGCGAGTAGCTTTTTCTGAGCGAGCTTCTTTAGTAGAAGTTGGCGTTATAAAGCTACATATTGCGTAGTATCTTAACTCTACCAATTTGAGATTTTGAATTTTGGATTTTAGATTGAAGGAAAAAGGGTTCGACTGAGCGCTCACGCCGTACCCCTCCGAGGAAGCAAGCTACGCGTAGCGTTCCGTAGGAAAGTCTCAAATCCAAATTGAATGACTTCTAACTCCTAATTTCTACCCCTAACTTATTGCTGCTTGTGGAACTATCCTGTAAATCGGAATACGCAATTCTCGCCTTATTAGAGATGGCCGCTCATTACGAAAGTGGCGAACCACTGCAAATTCGACAAATTGCAGCACAACAAAACATACCCGATCGCTATCTGGAACAGCTACTAGCAACCTTGAGGCGTGGCGGTATAGTTAAAAGTCAGCGTGGATCAAAAGGTGGCTATCTATTAACGCGAGAACCCCGAAAAATCATCGTTTTTGAGATTTTGGAATGTTTAGAAGGCTTAGAAGCGCGGGCTGGTGAAGAAAATGTTAATTCCAAAAGCATAGACAGTTCAGTTATAGAAGAAATTTGGCAAGAAGCAAGCCGCGCCGCAAATTCAGTCTTGCAAAAATATACGCTCAAGGATCTTTGTGAAAAACGAGATTCGCTGCGGCAATTAGATATCATGTACTACATTTAGTCAAGAGTCATTTGTCATTTGTTGATGATTAATGACCAATAACAAATAATGAATAATTAAGGATTAATTTATGCGAATAGCTCGTAACATTACAGAACTAGTTGGTCGTACTCCTCTAGTACAGTTAAACCGGATTCCTCAAACAGAAGGATGTGTTGCAGAAATTGTGGTGAAACTGGAAAGTATGAACCCATCGACATCAGTCAAAGACCGGATTGGGGTAAGTATGATTAACGCTGCTGAAGAGGAGGGGCTAATTACTCCTGGGAAAACTGTATTGGTAGAACCCACTTCTGGAAACACCGGAATTGCCCTAGCAATGGTAGCAGCAGCAAAGGGTTATCGATTAATTTTGACAATGCCAGAGACGATGAGTGGAGAGCGTCGGGCAATGTTGCGAGCTTATGGAGCAGAACTGGAACTAACACCAGGAATGGAAGGCATGAGTGGGGCAATTCAACGAGCGCAGCAAATAGTTAATACTACACCAAATACCTATATGTTGCAGCAGTTCCGCAATCCAGCCAATGCAAAAGTGCATCGGGAAACTACAGCCCTTGAAATCTGGGAAGATACCGATGGACAAGTCGATATTATTGTGGCAGGAGTGGGTACAGGTGGTACGATCACTGGTGTAGCAGAAGTGATTAAAGCACGCAAGCCTAATTCCAAGGCGATCGCAGTTGAACCAGCCAATAGCCCAGTTTTATCTGGGGGACGACCAGGCCCCCACAAAATCCAGGGAATTGGTGCTGGGTTTATTCCGCAAGTTCTCAAGATAAAATTGATTGATGAAGTGATTACCGTCACCGATGAAGATGCGATCGCTTATAGTCGGCGTTTGGCAAAAGAAGAAGGGCTACTATCTGGTATTTCCAGTGGAGCAGCTTTATGTGCAGCAATTCGCGTCGCCCAACGTCAAGAAAATAAGGGACGTTTAATTGTAATGATTCAGCCCAGTTTTGGTGAGAGGTATTTGAGTACACCGTTGTTCCAAGACTTAGAGGCAAGGTTAGCCGCTAGCGTTAGTTAACGCTACATTGAATTAATGGTCAATTATAACCACGTTTCTAACCATTACGAAACTCTCAAAGTTAGTCCAAGTGCCAGCCAAGCGGAGATTAAGCAAGCTTATCGCCGCTTGGTTAAGTTGTTTCATCCTGACAGTAATCAGGAAACAGCCGATCGCGAGCAAATTATCCGCATCAATGCAGCTTATGAAGTTTTAGGCGACAACCAAAATCGCCGCAATTATGACCAAGAACTGCAAGATGACTCCCAAAAATTAAATAGCGATCGCCAACAGCGTACAGCATCAGCCCAACAGCATTACCAGACAAGACGAAAAACTGGACGGGATGTTGACAAGCAAGTTGAAGAATGGCTGCGCCAAGTTTATCAACCAGTCAATCGCTTGCTTTGTACGATTCTTTATTCTTTAGAAGAACAAATGGATCAATTAGCTGCCGATCCTTTTGATGATGAGTTGTTAGATGAATTTCAGGAATACTTAAAAACCTGTCGAGATGACCTCAAGCAGGCACAAACTACTTTTCGCTCCCTGCCAAATCCCCCCAGTCTCGCAAGAACGGCGGCTCACCTCTACTACAGCCTCGATCAAGTAGCAGATGGACTTGATGAACTAGGTTATTTTCCTTTGAACTACGATGAGCGTTATTTACACACAGGTCATGAACTATTCCGTATAGCTTCGAGATTGCACTGTGAAGCACAAGCATCTGTTACATAATTATTGGGCAGTAGGCATTAGGTATAAGTCAATATCACTGAATGTCAAAGGACAAATGACAAATGACTAATGACACATAACTTAGGAATTAGTTTATGCTGTAAACAGAAAAAGATTAAGAAATTTTAAATTCTGCTCATAGTGTACTCATGCAATGCATTGTTAATCGCCGCGCCCAGTTTGCAGCAAGCCATCGTTATTGGTTGCCAGAACTGAGTGAAGCCGAGAATATTAAGAAATTTGGTGCTGGTTCTAGATTTCCAGGACACGGGCATAACTATGTCTTATTTATCTCCCTAGCCGGGGAATTGGATGAATATGGCATGGTGCTGAACTTGTCTGATGTGAAACACGTAATTAAACGGGAAGTTACCAGTCAATTGGACTTCTCTTATCTCAATGATGTGTGGGCAGAATTTCAACAAACTCTGCCTACCACTGAGAATATTGCACGGATTATCTGGCAACGGCTAGCACCTCATTTGCCTCTAGTCCGCGTGCAGTTATTTGAACATCCTGAACTTTGGGCAGATTATATGGGAAACGCAATGGAAGCCTACCTCACCATCAGTACTCACTTTAGTGCCGCCCATCGGCTAGCTCATCCTAAACTCAGTAACGAAGAAAACGCTGAGATTTATGGTAAGTGCGCTCGTCCCAACGGTCACGGACACAACTACCATCTAGAAGTCACTGTCAAAGGGGAAATTGACCCACGTACTGGCATGATTGTTGATTTAGGTGCCCTGAATCAAGTGGTAGAAGATTATGTGGTAGAGCCATTCGATCACACCTTTTTAAACAAAGATATTTCCTACTTTGCCGAAGTTGTACCCACTGCTGAAAACATCGCACTTTACATTAGTAATTTACTGCGATCGCCTATTGAGGAATTGGGAGCTAAACTTTACAAAGTAAAATTGATTGAAAGTCCGAATAACTCCTGTGAAATCTACTGTACGGACTCTGAATCAGATTCAGTCAACGCATCCGCGAATCAACCAGTACTAGCAAGAGTTTAGCTAATTGAAAATTAGGCATAGGACATAGGGAATTTAAATCGTCCCCATGCCCATGCCCAGCTAAAAAAGTTTACTAACTAAGCAATTAAAACCTGGTACCAAAGGACTTGTCAGTTCATCTTGATTAAATAAAGTAGCTGCTAACTTTAATGCAGCCTGTTCGCGTCGATAAACCTCAACTTTCTTCTGTATTGACGCAGCTCGTCTGATGATCCTAGTTAGGCGCTTTAGTCACAAATAGTTCTCCATCAATAATCTCATAGCGATTTCTGCGATCGCTAGCAAATAACTCTAGGTCAGCAGTCGTCCAACGCACTGGAGTTGTTTGCATAGAAACCCCCTAGCTTTTTCCTAAATCATATTTTAAAAATACCGACGACGGGCGGAATGTCGCAAATAGCGATAAATGCCCCACGCTAAAACTCCTAAAAAGAGATTTAGTAAAAAGCGACTAAATATAAACCACAAAATATCAGTGTCAAAAAACTTTGACGGACTCAAAGGACTAACAGTCCTGATTAAGAGAAACAGCCCAAAAATAGCATTTCCACCCAGCACGAGAGCAAACAGCACTAAACTTCTTTGCCAGTAACGGCGCTGGGGTGTACGTTCTGAAACCAGGGTAATTACAGGTTTACCTTGCACTTTTCGCAGTAATTGTTCCAGCCGCCAAAACATCCACAACAAAAACGGAAATAAACCATAGCTCAGGAAACGTAGGGGTAATGAATAACCCCAAGCACTAGATAGGACATTTACTAGGGCATGACAGATTACAGAATTTAGCCAAGCCCTAAGAATAAACTTTTTGTCTCGATTTAAGCGATTTTTAGAATAAATATAAATTCCTAATGCATATCCCCAAGGTGCAGAGAACATAGCATGGACTGGCGTGCCGATAGTACGTTCAAAAACTGATGCTGTACCGTGGAAAAAGTAAATCCAGTTCTCTTCAGCAGTGAATCCAAGGGAAACTGCAATCGCGAAGAGGAAAACGCTAGAGTGAAGTAATCGATACTTGCGTTGCAGATAGTAAGTTGGGATAACAACCGCAGCCAACTTGCAGCCTTCTTCAATTGGGCCTATTTCCACAAGCTGCCGCAAGGCTGTACCAAGAAGCGTTCGCTTAATCTGATGCCAGTCCAGAAAAGAGTTCGCTACATTTTCAAAATCCCATTCGAGTCTAAGGGCTAAAAAACCAGATATTGCCCCAATGATAAAGAACATCAGTAACTTTAACAGAGGTGGGGCAAATGGCATCCGACAGTAGTAGTAGCCTAGCAGCAGTAAGGGTGGTATTGCTGCCCACAACAGTAGAGATAAATCAAGAGATAAATCAACCACTCACCTGAGCAATTACTGTACGGTGACGGTGGGTATTGTTAGCGATCGTGGGAGCTTGGAAACCCGCCTCAACAATAGCTTGCTCAATGTCCAAAGCAAAATATTCATCTAAATACGGTTCAGTACTTTTGAGCAAAGTCAAAATATAGGCTGGCATTTTCTTGTAAACTTCAGATTTGGGATTCATATCCATGATTGCCAAATAACCACCCGGACGCAACACGCGCCGCATTTCAGCTAAAATCTGTCGGGTTGCTGACTGGGGTAATTCGTGGCACATCAGGAAAATTGAAACTAAATCAAACGAGGCATCAGGTAGCCCAGTAGATTCAGCTTGGGCATGAAGCCAGTTAATTTTAGCTTGACGTTGCCCAGCGCGGTAATTGGCAACGGCTAAAAAGTAGGGAGATAAGTCTAAGCCTGTAATTTTGGTATGGGGATAAATTTCTTGTAGGGCAAAACTACTCAAGCCCACACTACATCCTACATCTAAGATGTCTTGCGGCTGATTGGGGATTTGACTTTTCAGGATATTGTGGTAACTTTGGCGCAGCATTGGATCGCCTTGCGCTTCTTCAGAACTCTGCCAAATCTTAGCGTGGACAGCGTAAGCAGCAGGTTCTACCTCAAAAGCGGCTTGCCAACTGAGATTTCCGGTTTCGTAGGCATGGAATGAGGTGACGTAGTAATCGGGGTAGGAAAGCTGAGGATTTTGTACTTGAGCAAGATCGTCCTTCCAATCACGCGCTTGTAGTGTTTCGACTTCTTGCGTCCAAGGCACACCAATTCTCTCGGCACGTTTAATCATCATTTGTCTAGCTTGATGCTTGGCTAGGTTAGCTAAAGGCTGAATTGCCAGTATGCCATTTACCAAGCGGGAAGCTAAACCAGGATTAGTGTTTACAGCAGCAGTCATAAATTAGTTTGCATTTAACAGCCTTTTCTACTTATGACATAATTGCTGGACGGCAGTCTAGAAATGAATTGAATTGTATAACGGCAGTCCGCCTCCTTTGGCTTGCCTCAAGCAACAAATATTATAGAAGGTTGACATTTGCAGAGCAGCAAACTTCTGAGAAGATTTAAATGATGCTGATTTACATTTTGTATTTATCAGAGAATTTTATTAAAGACTGGTAAAATTTTCATACTTAGCAACATTTGTCTCAACAAAAATGGCAAAAAACTGAGTGTCATTTATAAACAAAAGTACAGTAAGTTCAGCTTATTGAAGTTAAATATGGCCAGAGCAAGAAGAAGAGCAAGTGGCTTTTTAAAAGATTTTCAAGAATTTGCCCTTAAAGGCAATGTAGTTGACTTAGCGATCGCTGTGATCATTGGTGGTGCTTTTGGCAAGATTGTCACTTCCTTTGTTGAAGATGTGATCATGCCATTGATTAATCCCTTGGTTAGTTTTGCTGGCAAAGACTGGAGAACAATCGCCATTGGCCCGGGAATCAAGATTGGTCACTTTCTTGGCGCAATAGTTGACTTTGTAATCATTGCCTTAGTTTTATTTGTGGCAATTCGAGCCTTACAAAAGTTCAAGAGACAAGAAGAAGTCGCCGATGAACCCCTACCAGATCCTAATCTTGTAGCCCAAGAAAGATTGACTGGCGCATTGGATAGACTTAATCAAACCTTGGAAACTCGGAATAATCAAGTTTTGTGAGTAGGGAGGGGAAATGAGGGAGAAATCAATTCAAAATTCAAAATTCAAAATTGTACCCTTACAGGTAAGCAAGCTACGCGCAGTGTCTCGTAGAGAAGAAAAAGAATGAGAAAGATGTAGCTTTAACTTCCCGTAGAGTGGGAGATGAGGAAGTGAGGGAGAAATATTCAATCCCCATACCCCATACCCAATGCCCTACTTTAATCCCCTACTTTGCACTAGGCTTAAGAGCTAATAACATCTCTAATTCACTGGTAGATTTATCAGGGCTAATAGCGGTAAAACCAACACCGCGAATGGAATTCAAAATGGTGATGGTATCGGCGTTAGATGATACAAAACTATTGATCAGGGGCACAGTTTTAGTTTTATCCATATCTAAGTAGAAATAGCCGCCGTTGGGCTTTTGCAAAGAACCAGTCACGGCTTTGAAAGCGTCGCTAGTGTCGAGAGATGGATTCTTGCGATCGCTAACTGCGTCTGCAATTGGGCCACCAAGAGCTACAAATACAGTATCTTGATCTAGCCAACCATGTGCCAATAAAGCTCCTTGTTGGGGAATTTGCCATTCAGTTACGTTTTTACCACCGATATTTCTGTTGGCGACGTTGATTTTTTGGGTTTTGGCAAGGGTATCCAATTTTGTCAAGGTGGCTTCGGCAGTTTTGCGATCGCTAGTATCAAATACTAAAGCACCTCCAAAACCAACACTCGCTAATACTCCTTGATTTGATGGAATCGCACCAAAGGCGAATTCCCCATTCATCCAGCCAAAAATATCCTTATCTAAGTCTAGATTGGCGAATTTCAGTTGTCCTCGCGCTTGTTCCAGAGCTTGCTTCATTTCTGGATAATCTTTTGACTGCTCTACCAGCACTTCCCAACCACGGCTGATGCCATTTCCGCTAATCAGAGCAAAGGTATCGGCAGGAAATTGCCCGACTATATTCCCAGGACTTGATTGATACTGAAATTTATTTAATTGCGGATCTAAATTAGCGATCGCTTTTACCCGCACTCCCGCATCATCAACACCAACACCCGCTACCACGGATTTTATCTGCTTCAGTTGCGTCAAGGTTTGTGGAGGTAACTGCTTTGCCTGGGGATTTCCAGCAGTTAATTGCTGTATCATTCCGGCATAGTCTGGTACATAAATTTGGGCGAGGCTGTTTTTAACATCCACTCCTTTAAGAATGCTGCTAGCACCTTCTTTATTGGCAAAAGAAGACTGTCCCTTAAAGGTATCAATTGCTTTTTCTACAGCCTGCTTTTCGGGGGCTAATACCAACTGACTATCATTTAAAACTACGCTATACGTCGGCTTGCCATTTTGTGTAGTTTCGATAATTTTTTGACCTTGATAGTCAGATTCCTGTAGTTTCACCCCTTTTTGTGACTTCAATTTGTTAGCAAAATTCAAGGCGCTGAGTTTGTCCTTGATTCCCACCACTATTAAGATATTTGATTCCTGCTGTAAATTTGTTGGTACATTAGTTGTCCCAGAGGGTACCTTTAACTGTGCTGGTTTGACGGGATTTGGTGGCAATACAGCAATCATCACACCACCAGCCCAAGGCTTTATGTCTTTTTCATAAGAAATGTTACTGTCACTGAACATTTGCTTATTGAAATCTTCCAGACCTTTGGCCACTAACTTTTGTGCTTCTGGAGTGCCAAACTGCTGTAACTTTGCCCAGGCTTGAGAGTCAGTATTAATATAAGTTGCCATCAGTGCTGTTGAAGGTACTACTTTAGCACTGCCTAGAGCGTCTGATGTACCTACTGGTGAGCCTTTAAAGTACATGTAAGCCGCTATACTTCCTACGATAACAACGGCAGCACCAACAGCAGGAATGAGAAATTTTGATTTACTTTCAGGCATTTTGTTATCCTCTTTTGCTCAGATTGTCACCGAGATTTATACAAGTGTCACTGTAGAGTTTTCGGATTTATAATAATTTCCGCTAATCCATCGCTAGACTAACCCATGACAAAAGGATTCAGCAGCACGCTCATTGATAAGCTGCACATCTAACTCCTACTCAAAGAAAATTGTTGCTTTTGACATCCATTATTAATTGGATATTAATCATAAAGATTCTCAGTTAACCGTGATGTCTCAATCAGCAAACATCCAACTTAAAAGTGATTTTTTACTATAAATGGGTTTTTGCAAATTAAATACATAGCAATCCTATCTGATTTATAAAAATTGCAAGGCTGAGATTCTCGACTTCTCTAAGAAGTTAAGAATCTGATTGTTTACAAATGAGTTCAGATTGCTATAGCACTTGGATCTCACAGTCCATCTATACAGCAAACAAGCTAGCAATCGCCGATTTGTTAAAGAGGTTAAGAAGATTTGGGAAGCGCAACGTCAATCTACAAGCGTTCTCTCTGAGCGACTTTTACGGGCACTCGCCAATATGGGAGTTTTTACGGAGACAGAAATCGGTTATTGTACTCTCACACAACTGGTATCCTGCATTTAGTTTCAACTCCAGTTGGTATTTACTGATAAAATTAGTAATCCTACAAATTAGCGGTCTAAAATTACTCTCAAAAATACTTCAACCAGATGAGGAGCGAATTTGCAAATGATATGCTGTTCGTTTTAAACAAAATAGCGTGTTCAGCAGCAAGCTATCCTAAAGTTATAAAAATAATTAGGAGTATTTGTACTTAATGAGAATCTATCGAGGTGCAAGAGACTCTTGACTCAAGACCAAAAAAGTGCAGAACATCAGCAAAAGTAAATGCAGCAGGGATATGGAAAAATCCCAGGATCGGTAGCCGATCTTGGAAGTTCGGGTGAGATTAATTTTAATCTCCCAATCCCAAAGGTGAGAAGTCACCTCATAATCCGCTGTTGAGGAAAATACATCAGATACCGCTATTTTACTTAACTACATCCAACCAAGCCAGACTTTTCAGGATTACAAGGTCAGTAAGCATCAATGTCGCAGTCTTATTTTGATACAGATAATAACGTACACAAACCTTTTGAGTTACCGGGAGCAAGACCACACTACAACCCCGATCGCCCCGGACAGGTAGAGCATATTTTTCTCGATCTCAGCTTGGATATCCCCAAGCAAAGCTATCAGGGCAGTTGTAGCATTCGCCTCTTGCCAATCCGTAATGGTATTGATCGTTTGACTTTGGATGCTGTCAATCTAAATATCGAGTCTGTGCAGGTGGACGAAGTACCACAAAATTTTGACTATGACGGGGAACAGCTTTCTATTCAACTTTCTCAGGCAACCCAGATTGGTCAACGCTTACTGATTGCGATCGCCTACTCAGTGGCAAAACCGCAACGCGGTATTTATTTTATTCAACCAGATAAGCACTACCCAAACAAGCCTACTCAAGTCTGGACTCAAGGTGAAGACGAAGACTCTCGCTTTTGGTTCCCCTGCTTTGACTATCCAGGACAACTATCTACTTCGGAAATTCGTGTCCGCGTTCCCAACCCTCTCGTGGCGATTTCCAACGGCGAATTAATTGACACCACAGAAGATGGTGATTACAAAGTCTATCATTGGTTACAGCAACAAGTTCATCCTACCTACTTGATGACTTTAGCAGTAGGTGATTTTGCTGAAATTCGAGATGAGTGGAATGGTAAAGCTGTCACCTACTATGTAGAAAAGGGACGGGAGGAAGATGCTAAACGCAGCATGGAAAAAACTCCCCGAATGATCGAATTTTTGAGCCAAAAGTATGGTTATCCATATCCTTTTCCGAAATACGCCCAAGTTTGCGTCGATGACTTCATCTTTGGCGGCATGGAAAACACTTCCACAACACTGTTAACAGACAGATGTTTGCTGGATGAACGCGCCGCCTTAGATAACCGCAACACTGAAAGTTTAGTCGTCCACGAACTCGCGCATCAGTGGTTTGGTGATTTGGTGGTGATTAAGCATTGGTCTCATGCTTGGATTAAAGAAGGGATGGCTTCTTACTCTGAGGTGATGTGGACAGAACAGGAATATAGTTTAGAAGAAGCAGCTTACTATCGTTTATTGGAAGCTCGTCGTTACTTAAGCGAAGATAGCAGTCGTTATCGCCGTCCAATGGTAACGCACGTTTACCGAGAAGCTATTGAACTTTACGATCGCCACATCTACGAAAAAGGATCTTGTGTCTATCACATGATTCGGGCCCAATTGGGAGATGAGTTATTTTGGCAGGCAATTCAAACATTTGTCCAAGATAATGCCCACAAAACCGTAGAAACAGTAGACTTACTCAGGGCGATTGAAAAGGCAACTGGACGTAATCTTTTGTTTCTGTTTGACCAATACGTTTATCGTGGTGGTCATCCCGATTTTAAAGTAGCTTACTCTTGGGATGGAGATGCTAATTTAGCAAAAATTACAGTCACTCAAACCCAAGCTGATGAAGGTAAAAATGGCAGTAAGGATTTGTTTGATTTAAAAATACCTATTGGTTTTGGCTATACCCAACAGGAAGAAGTTAGGAGTAACGGAAAATTCAGCACTTCATTCTCAGCACTCAAAACTTTCACCATCCGGGTGAATGAACGCGAACAAAGCTTCTACTTTCCCCTAGAAAATAAGCCCCAATTTATTAGCTTTGATGTTGGAAATAATTACCTAAAAACAGTAGCTTTGGAATATCCAATCGCGGAGTTAAAAGCACAGTTAGAATTCGATCCCGACCCGATTTCGCGTAGTTATGCAGCAGCAGCTTTGGCCAAAAAAGGTGGGTTAGAAGCAATCATTGCACTGTCTGCATCGCTAAAAAATGACCCATTGTGGGGTGTGCGCGTGGAAGTGGCGAAACAACTAGCCCAAATCAATTTAGATCAAGCCTTTGATGGCTTAATTGCTGGGTTAAAAGATAAAAATGCTTGCGTGCGACGATCTGTAGTGGAAGCACTTACTCAAATCAAAACTGCTGAAAGCTATAAAGTTGTGAAAGGGCTGTTGCAAAAAGGCGATCCCAGCTACTACGTGGAAGCAGCAGCTTCTCGTGTAATCGGGGCGATCGCCTCATCAAACTTGGAAGAAAAACCCAAGGAAGACAAGGTATTAAAGCTGCTGAAAGGCGTTTTAGAAGAAAAGGCTGGCTGGAATGAAGTCGTGCGGAGTGGTGCGATCGCCGGTTTAGCTGAATTCAAAACCTCAGAAGCAGCTTTAAATCTGCTAATCGAATACACCAAACTCGGTGTACCACAACCCCTACGTTTAGCCACAATTCGCGCTTTAGGAAAGATTTCTGTAGGTCAAAGTCCAGCTAATTTGGAACGGATTTTAGAAAAATTAACAGAATTAGCTAAAGAAAGCTTCTTTTTGACGCAAGTGTCAGTAGCAGCAGCATTAGGGCAAATGGAAACACCTAAAGCCGTGGGAATTTTGCGATCGCTAGCTGAACAAACAGCTGATGGGCGTGTACGTCGCTCTGCTGAAGAAGAAATTTCCAAGGTGCAAAAGAACATTGGTTCAGAAAAAACCCTGCGTCAACTGCGTGAAGATTTCGACCAACTCAAACAACAAAATCAGGAATTGAGAAGCCGTTTAGAAAACTTGGAGGCCAAATCTAAATAGCACTACACGATCGTTAAAAGTCGGTAATTGGTAATTGTGGCAAAGCTATTATCAATTACCACGGTTTTAGTTAATGGTGTAATTTTATTTTCCACTTAAATCACAGGTATAAATAAACATAGTACCAAGATCCCCGGCTTCTAACAGAAGTTGGGGATCTTTCTGTTGTAAGCGGTTACTGAGTTTCAATTTGCATATATAGATACATATTTATATTTATATAAATTAAAGTTAAGAAAAGATAAAATCATCTAAAAGTTGGATAAGTAGTTGTAGTTTTATAAAGTATAATTAAGAAAAAGATAAACAAATCTAGGCAGTAACAGATGCTAAAATCACGTCGAACACTATCCCCAAAGGGTAGAGTTCTAGTTGTTTTAGATAGAAAACTACCGCTATCCTGCAACTTACAACTAACTTGTAGGTCAGGAGAAAAATAATCATTGTAAATTTTTCAGTTGAAGAGGCAAAAAAAGGCGTGGGTCAGTATCAACCTGCTCAACTAAAACTCTATAATCCAGATGCGATCGCTCGCTACTATAGTTACCGTCCTTGGCTAGCCTGGGGGCGAGTGCTGAGAATTATCTCCTCTTTTGCAGGATTTATATTCGGTCTGAAGTGGGACGAGTGGCAAGATAAAGTTGAGCAGAACAAGGGTAAACGAGCGATCCAGTTGCGAGAACTGCTCACCCGCCTCGGCCCAACTTTTATTAAAGTTGGTCAAGCCCTCTCCACCAGACCTGACCTGATACGCAAAGATTTTTTAGAAGAACTGATAAAGTTACAAGACCAGTTACCACCTTTCGATAATGCGATCGCTTACCAGATTATCGAAAGTGAACTAGGCCGTCCAATTCACGAAAGTTTTAGCGAACTGTCACCTCACCCAGTCGCTGCTGCTAGCTTGGGTCAAGTGTACCGGGGTCGTTTGGTTAGCGGTGAAGAAGTCGCCGTGAAGGTGCAACGCCCCAACTTACACCCGGTGATTACACGCGACCTATATTTGATGCGTTGGGCAGCAGGTTGGCTAGCTCCTTGGTTGCCTTTAAATCTCGGCCACGATCTCACTTTAATTGTGGACGAGTTTGGCACGAAGTTATTTGAAGAAATTGACTATATTAATGAAGGCCGCAACGCCGAGAAATTTGCTAGCAACTTCCACAATGACCCACAAGTAAAAGTTCCAGGAATTTATTGGCGTTATACCAATACCCACGTTCTAACCCTGGAATGGATTGACGGCTTCAAGCTGACGGATACTCAACGCATCCGCGAAGCAGGTGTAGACCCAGAAGCGATTATCCAAATTGGTGTTACATCAGGATTGCAACAGCTTTTAGAATATGGTTTCTTCCATGCTGACCCGCATCCCGGCAATTTGTTTGCTGTACCTGATGGTCGTATGGCTTATATTGACTTCGGCATGATGGATCAGTTGGAAGAAAGCACCAAAGAAACACTGGTCGATGCGCTAGTGCATTTGGTGAATAAAGACTATACCGACTTAGCCGAAGACTTTGTAAAATTAGGGTTTCTGACTCCAGATACGAATATTTGCCCGATAGTGCCAGCATTAGAAGCGGTGCTAGGAAACGCTATTGGCAAAAATGTCAAAGATTTTAACTTCAAAACTATTACCGATGAATTTTCGGAACTGATGTACGAATATCCTTTCCGAGTTCCGGCAAAGTTTGCTTTGATTATTCGTTCTCTAGTTACCCAAGAAGGTATTGCCCTTAGCCTTAACCCCGATTTCAAAATTGTGGAAGTGGGTTATCCCTATATAGCGCGGCGGTTGCTGACAGGAGAATCGCCAGAATTACGCCGACGATTATTGAATGTGTTGTTCAAAGATGGTAAATTTCAGTGGCAGCGGTTAGAGAATTTGATTGCGATCGCTCGTACCGATAACAACTTTGATGTATTGCCCACAGCGCAGATGGGGTTCCAATACTTAATATCGGAAGAAGGCAAGTTTCTAAGGCGACAGTTGGTGCTTGCTCTCACCGAAGATGACCGCCTGCACACCGAAGATGTCCAACGCCTGTGGAACCTGGTTAAAGATGACTTAAAACCGGATCGTTTATTAAATGTAGCGATCGGGATTTTAACAGAGTTATCCAGAGAGGGGGCAGCCGCTATACTGCCAAAAGCGACATTACTTGGGTCTTTTGCTGAGAAACAGTCAACAAATAAAAAGTAAAAAATCTTTATAAATTAGGAGTTTTCATGTATTATTTTCCTGAGCAACCGCCTTACTTTCTCTTAATTGTTGGCTTTTTAATAGCATTAACATCTGGTTTGGCATTATCTGGCACTTTGAAAGTAATTGTGCAGAACTGGCCAAGCGAACGAGCAGAAAATACTCAGCCACGTTCCTCACTGAAACAATTACTCGTACCATTTATCGGCATAACAGGCGGTACTTGTTTATTTATGTCTTCAGGCTTAGAGATATTTGGCTTTCCCTCATCCTTGGCTTTAGGAGTCGGTCTACCAATTAGTCTGTTTACTTGCTTATTAGTTTGGTTGCAGTTGGGAAGTATGATGACTTTTATAGAACGTGAAGGTATGCAATCTTTAGATTTAGATTCTTTTTCTTAGGAAAGACTAGAAAATTAATAATTTAACATTCAAGAGAGCCTGAAACTCTCTTGAATGTCTATTGAGCAATTCTATGCTTGAAGTTGCGATACTTCAGCTTAATATTGTTCATTCTTTGCTGAATAAAGCTACTAGTGGATTTTTGCAGAAGTGTTAACTTGCTGGGGCGCTTAAAGTTTTGAGGACGTTTTTCAGGTGATTTTAAATAGCGATAATGTAAGAATACATCGCGGTAAGCAATATCAACATCTTCTCCCCCACAAAGCCTCGTAAAAGCTGAAGAAGATACACTCATATAGTGTAAGTATGTCAATTTTTGCCCTTGGTCGTAAAGAATATTATCTACAACATCAAATTTAGAAGTCCAATGGCAACCTGTTGCTTTACCGTGATAAGCGTAATTGTAGTAAGAAATTCCACTACGTAAAACTAAATAGTTGAGAACTGTTTGATCGGAATCTGCCCATGCCAGTGCATCCGCTTCACCTGCTTCTAAGTTTGCTAGTAGATTTGCTAACTTAGCATCGTCAAAAACACCTTTTTTAGAAGCAAACCAACCAGAACAAAAAATTTGATTCCTAATATCTTCTATCGGAAAAATTTCACCAAGCTTATCTTCTGTCCAGTTGAAAATATAATTCAAATCGGATCTATATTGAAAGTCATTTGTAATCCAATCATATTCATCCAACTTTTGATAAACATCATCGAGTGATTTCATCAACAAGGTATCTCCATCAAAGAAAATATACTTGTCAAATGGGCCATCTAGACAGCAGAGTTTTCGATGTCTTTCTATGCGATAATTATCTGGCAAACCATATTCTCGCCATAGCTTTAATGCCCTTGGGTGAGCTTTCCAGATCCGAGAGCCAAAGTCCTCCCAGTAGGCTATGGAATCAGAATTTTCAAATAAAGTAACATAATCTCTAGATGCAATTTCTGCCTTTACTTTCTCTAGCTGGTCATTATATGGAATTACACAAACAGGAATTTTTCTACCAGCATTAGCTTCTATGCTGTTGAGCAAAGCAACTAGTTGGTCATAGACAACATCATTCGCTAAGGTGTAAATACCATCAATCATTGGGATACTCCTAATATTAAGTACGCGCAGAAACAAAAGGAAATAAACGGCGAGTTAGTTTGGGAATGAAGGCAAATTTACCCTCATGCAAATAACGATAGTGTTCCCACAATTGCCAATAGGGACTACCAGTTTTCATCCGTGTACCAGCCCAGTGGAGATATTTGAGTCGTTGTCCTCGGTCATAGAGGGCGTAATCTTGCTGTTGGAAATTTCGCGAACCGGCCCAACTACCAGGCCCTCCCCCAGGAATTTTAACGAGATTTCCACGTTTAGAAATTAGTTTGAGAACAAGGTAATTTAGAATTGGTTGGTCTGTAACTCCTTCAGAAAAATCGAAATATTCGCGATGTGCAGCACACTCACGCAAAGCTTCATCCATTTGTTGTTCGGTAATAACTCCTTTTCTCGAAGCCCAAAAACCGCTGTTGAAAACATCTTGAAGTTGGGTATCGGAAAAAATTTGTTGATCTTTCACAAATTGGGAAAAAATATTTCGCAGCTTTTCATTAGCATGATGGTAATCACAGCAGAAGAAATCGACTTCTGAAAGTTTGTCTAAATTGTCGGCAATTTTTTCAAAAACGACAATATCCGTATCAATATAAATAAATTCATCTAAAGGCCCAAACCACGCCACCAGTTTTCGCATTTTGTTGGGTAAGGCGAGGAAATCTCGGTCAAAAATTTCTCCAATACGTTTGGTAAAGGTATCAATAAGTTCTAAATCTGGGAAAATTTGGACGTTGTGTAAGGTAGCAAGCTGTTCTGCGACCTTGTGGTAATTTTCATTAAAAGGTATGAGATAAATGGTAACTTCTGGGTCATAGTAACGAATGCTATTGAGTAAAGCAATAGCATTATCGATAACGCGGTCATTGGCAACTATATAAATGCCCCTACTCATAAATTATCCTTGGTTAATTAACTTAAGTTTTTGCAAAGCTCTGGTAAGTAAATTTGGTGCTGGAGCGTCATTATAATTTTTAGGAGGATTGGTAAATACTGGACGCTTTTCTGGTTCGTGTAAGTAACGATAATAAAGAAATAAATCTCGATAGGGAAACTGAATATTTTCTCCAGCACAGACTGCTTGATTGATATTAGGAGGAATTCCAATGTAATGGAGATAAGTTAGTTGATTACCGCGATCGTAAAGAATATGTTCTCGTTCCTCGAAGTGTTTAGAGCTAGCAGAACATCCTGTTTTTTCATGATCTGGCAATTTGCGAGCAAAGTTATAAATAGAAAGATTAGACCTCATTACCATGTAGTTGATTAATGGTTGTTCGCCAGCACCGGCATACAAAATTTCTGACTCACCATTTTGTAAATGTGATATTAGCCAATCTCTTTTTTCTGAGTCAAATAGCCCTTTCTTTGCTCCATAAAAGCCTGAGCAAAATATTTCAGAATCAATGCGTTTTTGCTCAAAAACTTTTAGTAATTTAGGAGAATTAACATTATATATTTTACTTACGTCTGTAAATTGGAAATCGTACACAACAAAATCATAACTATCTAGCTTTTCAAACACTCCTGCAAGTGACTTCATTACCAAGGTGTCTGCATCTAAATAGATAAACTTCTCAAATGGCCCATCAAAAGCGCAAAAACGACGATGAGCGCCATAAAGACGAGATTTACTCCGATTCAATCTTTCTGGGGCTGCTGCCAGCATAAATTGATCCCAGCGGTTGATTGATTCTTGGTCGTCGTAAAGAAATACATTCGGGCGTTTAGCTATTTCGTCAGCAATCCGTTGTGTCCGATCGTCGAAAGGATAGATACAAACGGGAGTTTCTGGCCCTAAGATAAGATCAATACTGTTGAGCAAAGCCACCAGTTGATCGAAAACATAATCATTGCCAAGGGTACAAATACCATTCATAATTTATGAGTGTTGATCGACAAAGTTTGATAGCCAGTTAAGCAAGTTCAATTTGTGTAAAATGATTTGACGTGCTTCTGCGATCGCATCTTTGGCAGCATACCAAGCATCAGGTGTAGCTGTCACTTCTTGGATGTACGCAATTCCTTTTTCATCTAAACTGGGCAACCGCAAAAAACTACCCGGTGGCAATAACTTATCAGCAGCCGGGCCACCATAATAAATTGGTAAACACCAAGCAAGTAAACTATCCCAAAGTTTCTCACTCACATACCAATTATTATCAGCATAGTTTTCAATTGCCAGATTGTAATAGTATGGCGCCATACCATACCATTTGTTGTTTAATTCTCCAGAACTGTTCGCCCATTCTGGTAAGTTACGCCCATACAAATCAAATTTCATGCCGCTAGATTGCAAAGATTGTAAAAAATCTAAACGCTGGCGATGATTGGCTGTGCGGCTAATTCCCGAAGTAATCCAACTACATGGGGCAACTTTTGGGGGTGGTGGCATTTCATTTAAATCTTGAAATGAATTTGAGTGATACCAAATAGCAGGCATATAGTCAGGAATAGGAGCAAAATCATCGGGGCCAGAAACGTAGCCGCAATACTTCTGGGCTTCTTGATAATTATGATTAGTTATTTTTACAACCTCATCTAAAGGCGGTTCTCTGAGCAAATAAATAATTCGCTCTTTGTTGACACCACGCAGTAGAGATTCGACATTTACTACTGGTTTTTGCTGCGGTTTACGAAAACTATCTAACCAAGATTTTTGCGGCGATGCTTGAGGAAAATCAAATTGATATAGCAACATAAAGTCTGGCTTTTGTGCCATTTTCAACATTTGGATGTTGTTCCAAACACCAAAGTAGTGCGGGGTTTGTTGCCATAACCAATCTTTATTTTTAGCAAGGCCTGAATAGCTGCTAATCATGCCAACAGTTTTAATAGTCATAAATCGTATTTATTCGGTTATTTTTCAGTTAATTTTTGTACTGTTATCCTAAAATTGGTGGACGCCGATCTTCTTCTACATAGCTTAATATTTTAGTAATTCTATTCTCCCAAGAAAATTGCTGGGCAAAATCTATACTAGCTGCATAACCCTCTATTTTTCTGGGATAGGTTTCTAAAGTATGTTGAATAGATTGGGCAAGTTTTTGCGGGTTATCTGGTGTACACCAACTGGCAATCAAAGGTGATGTTTTGAATTCCATTAAAGGTGGAATCTCAGTTGCAACTATAGGAGTGCCAGCAGCCATGTACTGAAAAAACTTAACTGGATTCGTGAAATCTGCTGATTTTCCAGCGCAGTGAGGATGAACCAAAATATCAGCTGCTTGAAACAAGCTGACTAATCGTTCTCGTGGAAGTATCCAGCCTAAGAATTTAATGTTTTCGACATTTTTATCTCTGGCTATTTGTTGATATGCTTGTACTTGCGCTTCTGTTCCTCCTGTGATGATAAACTGAATTTCTGGCAACTCTTTAGCAGAATCAATTAAGAGATCGACTCCTTTGAAAGGATATAAAGCGCCTGAATAGACAACTAAATGCTTACGTCCATTTATAAGCAATTCTTGCCGCCACGTTTCGGCTTCTTCGGGCTGTCTGATTAAAAATGATTGATTGAATCCGTTATGTAGCCAAACTACTTTTTCTGGTGGCATTCCATTTTCTATTAGGCTTTGCCGGATGGGTTCTGACTGAGTTATGGCTATTTTAAAATAGGGACTGTGGATAATTTCCGGCTCAAATTTCCGGTCTTGAAAGTAGTGACGCTCATAGATTGTAGGAACTTTATTTTTGACTGCGGCTTTAACAAAATTCCAATCTCGCGTGTGGACAACCTTGGTATGAGGTAGAATATGAACTGGTAAATAATATTTGGTTACTACTGTACTGGAGTTAGTAAATTTACCACCGATTTGATCTATAGGCCAAGGCATTGGCAATGCCGCAATTTTAAGCCTTTCTTGAACATCGTAAAATTCGATAAATTCTTTGCCGGGCTTTTTGGGCTGATAAGGATAAATTAACGATAGTAGATTAACAGAAGAATTTTTTTTATCTTGATAAATTAAAACTGAGGAGTAGCCTAAGTTAGCTGCGGCGTTGGCACAAAGAACATCATGAATTTCGTGTGCTGTGTCCGGCTTTAATGATAGTTCTCCGGTGTAAAAAATATATTGATTTTTCTTTGAAGAATTTATCATTTTTTTTGGGGATGATAGGTTTTTAAAGATTGTGGTATAAGTATTTTTGTTCCTGACATTAACTAAAATTAAATTTTATTTTCGAAAAGTTTTAATACATCTAATAGGTAAATAGCAGATTGATAAGATTCTGCAATTAATAGATTTTGTTTTTGGGGTTCGGATTCTAATTTATCGGCTAGCAAGCGCAGAGAGCTAATCAGAGGATAGAGACGCGTGCGAAACTCATCTGAAATATGACTAAAGTTTTGATACTGGTTATGTTCATCTTGATTTTGATCTATATCTGACGATAACTGCCAGTTAATTTTCAGGTTAACTACATCGCTGAAGAGATCGATGGCGTTGAGAACTCTTAAAGCTGAGTTGTATGATTGGTCAATTAATTCCTGCCGTTCTTGGGCATTGTCTACTAGATCGTCAACTAATAGTCCCAGGAAACCAATCATTGAGTTAAGCCTTGTACGCAGTTCGTGAGAAATGCGGTTAAAACTGGGATTAGTTTTGGTCGAAACTTCAGTCTGATCGGCAAATTGCATTGAGTAGAGGCGTGAATAGTAACCACCTTTTTGTAAAAGTGTTTCATGGGTTCCCACTTCTACCACCTGTCCTTGATCTAATACGGCAATTTGATCGGCTTTTTGGACTGTGGAAAGGCGGTGAGCAATTACCAGGGTTGTACGATCGCGACTGAGATCGTCGAGTGCAGCTTGTACTAAGCGTTCGGAAACGGTATCTAAAGCGCTGGTGGCTTCATCTAAAATCAAAATTTCTGGATTTTGCAGCAGGGCGCGAGCGATCGCTAATCTTTGCCTTTGTCCACCAGACAACATGACGCCGCGATCGCCAATTTGGCTGTCTAATCCTTGAGGTAATTTATCAATAAATTCATAAGCATTTGCTCGTTTGGCTGCTGAGATAATTTCATCTTCTGTAGCTTCAGGTCTTCCATAAGCAATGTTATTTCGCACCGAGTCATTAAAGAGAAATGTATCTTGGCTCACAATCCCCATGTGTGTTCTGAGAGATTTGATATCAAAATCACGCAGGTCTGTGCCATCGATAGAGATACTGCCAGATGTCGGATCGTAAAATCTGGGTAAGAGGTCAGCCAAGGTTGATTTACCAGCACCAGAACCACCTACCAAGGCGAGAGTTGTCGCACGGGGTAAAAATAAAGTTACATCTTTCAGTACTAACTTTTCATGACTGGGGTAAGCAAAGGAAAGTGAATTAAAACTTATTCCTTTTTTTAATTCTCTGTAGATAACATTACCGTTTTTCATAAACGGCTTGCGATCGCGACTTAAAAACTCACTCACTATTTCTACGCTAGTAGAACTATTGGCAAAGCTACTACGAAGACTATTTAACTGAGAGACCAAAGGCAACAGTCGCAGTAATACTAATAAATATGTCAGTAGTACCGTTGAAATGAAAGAAACCTGGTTGGCAAAGAAAGTTTTACTCAAGAATACAATTAGAAGTAAGGCTATAACTCCCATCACCTCACTTATCGGCCCGATCGCTTGTGAGTTTACCTGAGATTGAAAATCTGCTTTTTCGCGATCACGAATTAATTTGGTAATCTTTTGATATTCTCTGTCTTCATTAGCAGTTGACTTTACCAAACGAATTCCATTCAATGTTTCTAAAACACTGATGGAATAAGATGTAGACATTTCTGATAATTGTTGACCAAATTGCTTCGCTCTACTAATTGTGTATTGATTTATTAATGTTATAAAACCCAACAAAATTGTTGCTGCGATTGTTAGCTGCCAAGAAATTGCTAATAATAAACAAACGAAAACTAAAATTGTAATTATTAAAATAATTAAATTGATAATACTCCCGATAGCGCTAGATGTGCGGGCAGTTTCTGAACCAAGGCGATTAATAATATCGCCTACTTTCGTTTTTGAATAATAGTCTATATCAATATCTAGCAATAACTCTAAGCTAGCTTCGCGAATATCCGCATTTAATCTCCGAGTGAAAACACTCGATGTTAAAATACTAAAATAACTAGATAAGTTTTTTAATAAAATTATAAATATAATTGTTCCAGCCATTCCCAAATTCCGAGAATTTTCGGGAAGGTTATCAAATGGAAACATTATAGCTTTGAGAATCGGAGGAAAACCAGTTAAATCTACTGGTTGTCCGACAATTCTCAAAATTACTGGCACAATCAAAGTCACACCGACACCATTAAATAAAGCACCAGAAAATCCTAACAGCATCGTTAGGATAATTAAACCTGGATAGGGTTTGGCGAATCTTAGGATTAGTTGACCTTTAGACATTGGTTTTTATCATTTTGATTTACTTAGTATTAACATAATTTATAAATAAATTAATGCTTTAGTTAATTGTTTCAGTTACTGAATATCAAGTTTTATACAATTAATCAATTTATTGGTTATAAATTTGCAATTACCGACTCCATAGTAGATGCCATTTTTTCTACACTATATTTTTCTAAACATCTATCTCTCGCTTTTTTACCTATTTCGTTAGCTGCCTCTAAATCCTGAAATATTAATTTAATTTGTTCTGCAATTTGTTCTGGAGAAGCTGGATCGACTAAATAACCAACTTCATTTAAAATTTCGGGAATATCTCCTACTCGTGTTGCTAAAACTGGCTTTGCCATTGCCATACCATCCATGAGTTTAATCGGAAATTGTGCCCTTGCCACAGATGTATCTCGTTGAGGAACTACTACAATATGGGCCGCAGCCACGACTTCCGGCATTTGTTCTATTGACGTTTGAGGCAGCATAATAATCCACTGTCCCCAGCGCTCAATCAACTGTTCATCATAGTTATCGTAAGGATTACCACCAACAATTACTAGCCTGAAGTCGGATTCTTGTAACTGGTCAAGTGCCATTAAAACATCCTCTAGACCTTTGTGCGGTCGAGGCGCACCAGGGAACATGAGAACGCGGTATTCAGCTAAACCATATTTTTGGCGACTGATTTGTGGATCGTACTTTTGGGGATCAAATAAGCAAGTATCTTTGCCATTGGGTATATAAATACCACCAAAACGATTCAGCAAGAATTGAGTATCTGCTGTAATGGCGTCGGCATGATTAATCAATGACTCCATCCACTTTAAGTAAAGTGGATGGTCTGGATTCCTTAAAGCACCTTCTTTTTTTAGAAGTTCTCTAGCTAGCTGTTTCAAATTAGGGCGATACTGCCACTCATCGCCACCATACCAACTTAATTCCCAATCATCAATATCTAAAATTACTGGTCTATGACTGCGGATTTTGTTAATTAAAGCTACACCATAGCTTGTAGGTTTTGGTTTAACAGCGCAGATAATATCTCCATCTATCTTATTTAAAATTTGTCTGACAGAACCGAACAATTGTGGATAATCGCAGCCTGGTAGACAGAAAATTGCTAGATCGGATGGTGGCTCTGGATAAATGTTTTTTCCAAATAAAAATCCTAATACTTCTACTTCATAATTTAATTTCTTAAAAATTTGACTTAGCAAATATGCTCTGTCAATTCCACCTTTAGAAAAATTAGGCGTGAGGATTGAAACCTTTAATTTTTTATTTTGTTTATTCATATAAATAAGGTATCAGTCCATCAAGATACAAAGTTTTTTTGAGAAAATTTTAAGATTTCATGGTAAAGTGTCAGCATCTCTGAAGCAACAGTATCCATTGTACGTACTAGCTGGATACCTTGACGTAATTTAGCTAGTAAATCGGCGTCTTTGGCTAAAGTGGCGATCGCTTCAGCCCATGCTTGGACATCTTTCGCTGGAACTAACCAACCATCGATGCCGTGACGGACTAACTCAGCAATTCCTCCTAAATTTGAACCTAGTACGGGAACGCCCATAGCTTGTGCTTCTAAAGCAACTATCGGCCCAGTTTCTAACCACTGCGACGGTATTGCTAGTATATCGAAACCTGCTAATGCCTCTGGTACTGCTTCGCGTGAAAGTGGTTCAGCAATCCGAATCCGGCGATCGCGAGCAGCGATCGCCATAACTTTTTCACGATTGGCAGCACCATATTTTCCTGGATGAGTAGCATGAATAATTAACTCTACAGATACATCATTCGGTAGACTATGTATCGCTTCTACTAAAACTTGTACCCCTTTAGTTTCTTGCCAGCGACCCAAAAAGCCGATTTTTAATGTAGAATTTTGTAGTTTGTTTGGTGTTACTTCACGTTTGAAAGTGTTAGCAACACCTTGCCGACAGACAGTAAGTTTTTCGGGAGGAACATTGTTTGCAACAAAAGCATTGTATTGCCAATTACTTGTTACAACAATGCGATCGGCTAGTTTTGCTAGTTGCATCAAATTGCGTCTATGTTGAGACACTAGAGTAGGAATGCCAAGAGTTTTACCAAGTAGGCGTAGCTTAAAACTTTTAGAGGTCAGTAATTTTGTTTCTGCTGCTACCCCAACATCCAAGGGAACTCGGCTTAAAGCCTTGAGCATCCAAGGTGCTACTTGCTTTGGTACTTCCAAGCATTGACTACACTTAACAGAATCAATCAGTCCATCGCAAGGTTCTTTGTCCCAGCGCATCATCGTACCACGCAGACATATAGGCTCAGGCATGTGGGCGGTGACTACAGTGGCCATTCCTAAGTCGCGGGCGAGAGCAAGATGATGTAAACCGCAGTCAAATCGCCATGAATGTTGATGGTATACATCGGCTCGATTGTTTTTTAGCCAATTAGCAAAAGTTTTAAAGCCTCCATGGGGTAGCTGTCTGTGTACCTGTATCTTACTGGGGTTAGGAAAAACAGGATAACGATAAACTGAAATGCCATTGTATTCGTAAGTATCTTCCTCTGTACCTTGTTGAGGAGCAGCAACAACACTTGCGAGTCCATGTACTTGTAAGCCATGCAGTAGTGAATCTAAGTATACTTCAACACCACCTGATGAATCTGGAAAATACCAGCTAGTTGTATGGATTAGCTTCATCTATGAACCTGCAAAGAAAAAATTGGAAAGCTCATTTTTTTTACCATGATTGATTATTCTATGTTTTCGTTATTAACATCTATCTTTTATAAATAACCCAAAGTGAATCTATAAAGTTCTGTATTAAGAGTTAGTAAGTATGTACAAATAAAAAATTTTTGATTACTGAATTTTGGGTTTTTGAGTAAATCGGAAAATTTAGGGTAAAAATAACAGAATAAATCTAACTTAGCTTTTACACTTCCTCCCAGAGAAATTTTACTGATATGCCCAGATTATAATTTATAGTTACTTAGTGTATTTTAAGTATTATTACGGTTGTATACTATCATAGTATTCATGGGGTTTTTCAACCTTTTCTCACTGAGATATTTAAGATTGCTGATAATTCCAAAGTATTTACTGGAAAGGGAGATATTAAGTAATGGAAGTAATCAGGCTTGAGGCACTCTCAGATAATTACATATTTTTGCTGGTAGATCGCCAGCAACAAATTGCTGCTGTTGTCGATCCAGCAGAGGCTGAACCAGTACTAAAGCAACTTGCACAGTTAAAAGCTGAGTTGGTGGCGATTTTCAACACACACCACCACAACGACCATGTAGGTGGTAATCAGCAATTAATAGAACACTTCCCGCAACTAACAGTTTACGGTGGCGTCGAAGATCGTGGACGAATTCCCGGACAGCAGGTATTTTTGGAACAAGGCGATCGCGTCGAGTTTGCAGGCCGCATAGCTGAAGTTATTTTTGTTCCCGGACATACCCGCGCTCACATCGCTTACTATTTTCCCCCCGAAAAAGCTGGTGAGACAGGCGATTTATTCTGTGGCGATACCTTATTCTCTGGCGGTTGCGGTCGCTTGTTTGAAGGAACACCAACCCAAATGGTGGATTCTTTAAGCAAACTGCGCTCTTTACCAGATGATACACGTATCTGGTGTGCCCACGAATACACTTTAGGAAATCTGCAATTTGCCCTAACTGTGGATGGCGACAATGCCGACTTACAAAGACGTTTCAATGAAGTGAAAACTTATCGTAGTCGAGGAGAAGCCACTATACCCTCGCTCTTGGGAATGGAGAAGCGAACCAATCCCTTTTTACGTTGGGATCAGCCATCATTACAATCAACCGTTAAGGGTAGTGATGGAGTGCAAACCTTTGCGCGGATACGGGAAATGAAAAATAACTTTTAGGTATTGGGCATTGGGTATTGATTATTCTCCTCTGCTCCCCTGCTCCCTTACCTCTTCTGCTCCCTCATCCCATTTATCCAACTTTCTAGCGCTAATAGTTGCGATCGCACCCTTCCTTTCGCTAGGATCTGTAAGCTTTAAGGTATGGGCAAAGCTACTTGGGACAATATACTCATTTCAGGAGTTCTAAGTTCTGAAAAAACACTCGTTATTGAGGATTATTTACTTAGCACTGGCTCAACACTGCTAACAGCACTGTTTTAGTGAGCTATGCTGCCCAAACCCACCCAAATTAATCATATTTTACCGGAAAAACGAAAAACGATGGCGAAACGCGTGCAGTTAGTTTTAAATCAGGATATCAGCAAGCTGGGAAAATCTGGCGACTTAGTGGAAGTAGCTCCTGGCTACGCTCGTAACTATCTGATTCCCCAAAAATTGGCAACCAATGCCACCCCTGGTATTCTCAAGCAAGTAGAGCGTCGCCGTGAACAAGAGCGTCAACGGCAATTAGAACTCAGACAGCAAGCTCTTGAGCAAAAAGAATCTTTAGAAAAAGTTGGCAGCTTGACAATTGCCAAGCCAGTTGGTGAAAACGAAGCAATTTTCGGTACTATCACCACCCAAGATGTTGTAGATGCAATTAAGGCTGCCACTGGTCAGGAAATCGATCGGCGTGGAATTACCATCCCCGATATTAACCACCTTGGTACTTATCAAGCCGAAATTAAGCTGCATTCAGAAGTAGCGGCGCAAGTTGATATTCAAGTCGTTGCTAGCTAGGAGACAGCAGTGGGAGCATAGGAAGCAGGGAAAGTAGAGGTAAACACAAACTCCAAACTCCTGTACAGACGCGATTAATCGCGTCTCTAGCAAAATCTCAAAACTAAAATCGTTTATGGCTGAAGAATTGAGTTTTCAAGGCGATGGTAGCGATCGCCTCCCCCCACAAAATATTGAGGCGGAAGAAGCGATTTTGGGGGGTATTTTGCTAGATCCAGAAGCGATTAGTCGAGTTAGCGATCGCCTCCTTCCCGAAGCCTTTTACATTAGCGCCCATAAAGATATTTATCAGGCAGCTGTGAGGCTCCACACCCAAGGTAAACCCACAGATTTGCTTTCAGTCACAAGTTGGCTGACCGATCATGATTTGCTTGCACGAATTGGTGGTAGAAATAAATTAGCAACTCTGGTAGACCGCACTGTGTCAGCCGTGAATATCGATGCCCTCGCAGGGTTGGTGATGGAAAAATACCTGCGGCGACAGTTAATTAAAGCTGGCAATGAAATTGTACATCTTGGTTACGAGACAGAAACCGAGTTACCAACTGTTTTAGATCAGGCAGAACAGAAAGTATTCAACGTAACTCAAGAACGTCCCCAATCAGGTTTAGTCCATATTTCTGATACTCTAATTAATAATTTCCAGGATATCGAGGATCGAAATCAAGGCATCGCCTTACCTGGAATTCCCTGCGGATTTTACGATTTAGATGCGATGACTAGCGGCTTTCAGCGTTCTGATTTAATCATTGTCGCGGGTCGCCCATCAATGGGAAAAACGGCCTTTTGCTTGAACCTTGCTCATAATATTGCCGCTTCTTATAAATTACCAGTTGCTTTTTTCAGCTTAGAAATGTCAAAAGAGCAACTGACGCAACGTTTATTAGCTAGTGAAGCGCAAATTGAAAGTAGTTATTTGCGAACTGGTCGCCTCAGTCAAACGCAGTGGGAACCTTTAAGCCGTGCTATTGGTATCCTCTCCGAAATGCCAATTTATATTGATGACACGCCGAATATTACAGTTACACAAATGCGTAGTCAGTCAAGAAGACTACAAGCTGAAATTGGAACTGAATTAGGATTAATTGTAATAGATTACCTGCAATTGATGGAAGGAGCAGGTGATAATCGCGTACAAGAATTATCAAAAATTACGCGTCAACTCAAAGGTTTAGCGCGTGAATTATCTGTACCAGTTATTGCCTTATCTCAGTTGAGTCGCGGGGTAGAAGCGCGTACTAACAAACGCCCGATGTTATCTGATTTGAGAGAATCTGGTTGTTTAGCAGGCGATAGTCTGGTGACATTAGTAGATAACGGACTACAAGTGCCAATTAAGGAATTAGTAGGTAAATCTGATTTTGCAGTTTGGGCATTGAACGAAGCTACCATGCAGCTAGAAAAGGCAATTGTTAGCCATGCTTTTTCCACTGGTATAAAGCCTCTGTTTACTTTAAAAACTCGATTGGGGCGGAAAATCCGTGCCACAGTTAATCACAAGTTTTTAACAATTAATGGCTGGAAAAGACTTGATGAATTAACTCCTAAACAACATCTATGTTTACCAAGACATCTCCCTAGTTCTGGTAAACAAAGCATGGAATATAAGCTACGTTCGCTCCAAGATATTTTCCAACACCTTGAAAACTCGATTCACAACCCTAATAGAGATATAATTCCGAAGGATGTTTGGAAAATAGAGGTTGTACCTGCGATGCAAGCTATTGGCTTCACCACACGGATATTACAAGCCTCTATTGGAGTTTCTTATTGTGGCTCTACTCTTTACAAAGTAAATTTAAGTCGAGAAAGAGCTTTAAAAGTCGGCAACGTTGTTCAATCATCTAAACTGGTTACTCTTGCCAAAAGTGATGTTTATTGGGATGAAATAGTTTCAATTGAATATAGTGGCGAGGAAGAAGTGTTTGACCTCACCGTTCCTGGTTTGCATAATTTTGTTGCAAATAATATTATTGTTCACAATTCCATTGAACAGGATGCGGATTTAGTAATAATGTTGTACCGCGATGAATATTACTCTCCCGATACTCCCGATCGCGGCATTGCAGAAGTAATTATAGCTAAACATCGCAACGGCCCTACAGGTACTGCAAAACTTTTATTTAATCCACAGTTTACAAAGTTTCAAAATTTAAAAATTTAGCTATTGAATTTGGGACTGGGGATTGGGAAAAACCAATACCCAATGCCCCAATCCCTATTTAACTCCCAGCAATTCCACTTCAAAAATTAGAGTTGCATTGGGTGGAATCACGCCACCAGCACCACGAGCGCCATAGCCTAAATCAGATGGGATGATTAATCGACGCTGCCCGCCTACTTTCATAGTGCTAAGTCCTTCATCCCAACCTTTGATTACCTGTCCAGCACCGATTTTAAAGCTGAAGGGTTGGCCGCGATCGCGCGAGCTATCAAACTGAGTACCATTTTCTAGAGTGCCGACATAGTGAACTTCAACCGTTTGTCCAGGTTTAGGAGTCGCCCCTGTCCCCTCTTTTAACTCCACATACTTTAATCCAGAGGGAGTAGTTACGGCATTAGCATCAGACATAGTATTACTCGCAATTAAGATATTGTTTTCAGTTACAGTTGTGGATACTGGCGGCGTTTGGGTTAACTCGGCAGCAATGGCAGTATTTTGTTTACTGCCTACTTGCCCCACAACCAAAAGCACAACACACACCAGCATGAACGCCACGCTGAGGAAAATTGGTTTCAAAATCAGTTCTCCTTACTTAGGTATCCTGGCAAAAAGATTACCAACAGGACACATTTAGTTTAAATCACAAAGGACATTCTAACGCCAAAGCTTATTTTCTAAATCGCGCAATTGACGCTCTAAACGGTCAATTCTACCCCTCAGTTCGTCCACTTCCGACTGGCGAGCTACCCCCAAATCCTGCATCATATTTCGCATTTGCCGTTGCATTTGCACATCGAAGTTTCCTTGTTCCGACTTTAACTGCTGGGCAATATCATCTATTACCGCCTTGGCTTGCTCAGGATTGAGCTTACCGTCTTTGACTAAATCATCGCTGACTTGCCGCAATTTTTCTGCGACTATAGACGTTGTGCCAAGACCCACCATCATTAGCTGTTGCAACCAGTTGTTGTTATCCATACTCCCTTCCTTTTATCTTATTAACCAGCCGACCCTTGCTCCAGAGTTTAGGCAATCAAGCTTCTTAAAGCGTAGTTATTCTAGCCTACAGCTCTATTTTGGCAAATTGGCAAGCACAAGGATAAGGATCAAAGGGCGTGATTACACAACTCCTTAAGTTTAAGGTTGCCCAAATTTACCTATTTTGCGATGTCAGAGGCAATTCCCTATAAATTACAAAGCTCACACTCACCCCTGGCGGTGAATGTGAGTAGTTCATGGGAAGATTTTATCTAGAAGGAGGCACAAATTTAGACAACAGCGATCGCTAAATATCTGAGATTGATCGTTAAAGGAGAAGTTAAATTTGTGTACGCCATTTCTGAAAAGCGATCTCGTAATCCTCTGATTTACTCTGATAAACACTCCACCAATGAAAAAATAGTCCTAATCCCCATCCTAATACTGGGAAAATAGCCCAAAAATAACTAGGACTAGTGATTAAATTTAAAAGAATAAGGAATAAATTCACCGCTAGGAAAGAAACAAAGTTTGACCAAAAGGCTCTGCGTCGAAAAGCATTAAATCTGTGTCGTAAACGTTGCTCTTCTTGTTGAGCCAACCACTTTTGTTCAGTTGTTTCCAAAATATTAGAAGAAATACCTAACTCAGATGCCATTTCTAAAAGCTGTTCTCGTGAAAATTCACCTTTATCTTTACGAGTGAGTGCTTTTTGGAGGATTTGTTCTACATCTTCTGAATCGTAAGTCATTTTAATCACCTTATAAGTTTGTGTGTAAATGCGCCTTTGATTTGACGAAATTATCGATGGGCTTCGTTCAATTCAGTTAGCAAATGTATCCACATTTTGCACCCAATACTTAGTTATATTCACAACACTATTATTTTCTCACAATTGATTTAGGGCTACTGTATTTGTCAATACCTCTATAATTGCTTTGATAAGAGCGATCGCTGTCATGGCATTAAGCTAAACATTGTCATTATGGAGTAAAGAAGGCTGGTAACTCGATTCCAGGTAAAGATCCAACTAACATATTGCTGCCTCAATCGAGTAAACATCGCTGAGATCGCTCTTTTGAATTTCCGAAAATATTAAATTTAATGGAAGATTTAAAATATCAGCAGAGGTGTACGCTACCTAGTAGTCTGTCAAGTTTGATTTGATAGGTTCGTAGTTTGTGCTTTATAGCAGTTCTCATTCAGATGCGGTACAACGTTATATCGCAAGGGCTAGGGCACAGTATGCCGTGCCCCTAGCGGTACAACTCACGTAAACGAGAACTGCTATAACGCTAACTACAAACAATCCGCACCTCTCAATTATTTCTTGACAAACTAGTGGGAATGCGTCAATAGAGGACTCAATCAATGGGATATGTAATTGCTACTGCCAATATGAAAGGTGGTGTTGGTAAAACCACCCTCACTGTCAACTTAGCTACCTGTTTAGCTAAAAATCATGGCAAGCGGGTGCTGGTTCTTGATTTAGACAGCCAAATTAGTGCCACACTCAGCTTGATGTCGCCTTTAGATTTTGCCAAGCGTCGGAAACAAAGTAAGACATTTAGGTATCTGATAGACGAAGTTATCAATCCAGATCCACAAGCAAAACTTACAATTCAGGATATTATTCAATCTCAGGTTTGTAATCTTCCTGGACTAGATTTATTGCCAGGAGACATCGATTTATATGATGAATTTGTTGTTTCAGAAATGCTGCATCAGCAAGCAACTGCTTTGGGCGAACAGGACTTTGAAACGATTTGGAATCGCTTTGAAAGGGTTTTAATTAATAACATCTTAAAACCAGTACGTCAAGAATATGATTTTATCCTTCTCGATTGCGCCCCTGGCTATAATCTATTGACTCGTAGCGCTTTAGCAGCTAGTGATTTCTACATACTCCCTGCGAAACCAGAACCATTATCTGTAGTAGGTATTCAACTTTTAGAAAGACGGATTGCCCAATTAAAAGATAGTCACGGACATGAAACCAAGATAGATATAAAAATGTTGGGAATTGTATTTAGTATGTCCAGCGCTAACCTGCTCACTGGTAGATACTATAAACAAGTTATGCACCGCGTTGTAGAAGATTTTGGTGTCGAAAAAATTTGCAAAGTACAAATACCAGTTGATGTCAACGTTGCTAAGGCTGTTGATAGTTTTATGCCAGCTGTTTTAATTGCCCCCCAATCAGCAGGTTCAAAAGCTTTCTTGCAATTAACTCAGGAGTTGTTGCAAAAGCTGTAGCTCTACTCTAGTTAATCATTGATGAGCAACACGATTTCCAATTTATTAAATTAGAGAAATGAATGTAAAGACGTAGCAGTGCTACGTCTTTACAAGGGTTTTAGGCAATTTCACTAGATATATATTAAATAGCTCGGAAATCTGAACCTTTCAATTTTTACAAAGGTCTGAAGAAAGAGAATTTATACTTACTCGGTGAGAAACAAGCTATGTGGAATCAATCTCAAATTTCTAAATTAAAATTCTCTATTCAAGAAAAACTGTTTAAGCATGAGGTCAATCTAAAATCTAAAATCCCCAATTCAGTAACAAATAAGTTATCCTTTCCTAAAGATCAGCAGTTATACGGAAGCTATAATCGGTGAGATTCAGCTATTGAGTGAAAAGGTCAGTAAATCTCACTAAGAAACAATGGTTAGTAACGATTCTGCACGGGCGGACAACAATCAGCACTTGCTAATGCGCCTACCACGGACTCTAAGTTATCTCGAAACCTGGGGCTTTGGATTAACTGGTCATGTTGGATGGATTGGTACAGCCCCCATCATTCATGCAGCGTTAGGGCCGAAAGCTATCTTAGTTTGGTTTTTTGGCACGATTATTTCCTTTTTGCTTAACTTGCAGGTACAAAGTCTAGGTAGGCATTGGTCAGATGTTGCCGGAGGAACCCCAAACTATACCACAAGGCTATTAAAGAAATTTCCTGGCTTAGGTCGTTACGTAGCATTAGGATACTTTTTTAGCTGGGCAGCAGCACCTGCGCTGTATGCGATTATTCTCACCAACCTAATTAAAGTCAATTTTGAAACATTAGGTATTTCTTGTCCAGAAAGTTTATTAAAAATTTTATTTACAGCGATTCCATTTATTTTAGCGTTCAGTGGCACCCGTGCTTTAGCGCTCCTACATTTATTTTTTGTATTCCCAGCGATTTTATTACTGTTATTGTTTTGTGTTCAAGGCGTATTATGGTTAGCCTTCTCATCTGCTAATTTTAATTTTCTTCCAACTAGCATACATAGCCTAAGCTTTCAAGAATGGGCAAAATGGTTTTTTCTAGCTAGCTATTCAATTTATGCTTGTGAAACCACTTCTTCTTTCGTTGCTAATAGTCGCCACCCATATAAAACTTTAAAGTTTTTAACAGTAGCTGCTTGGTTAATTCCTCCAGTATTTCTAGGTGGTTCTTGGGTATTAATGTGTTCTACTCCAAATTCAACAATAGGTGAGGATGCGTTTCTAAATCTAGTAGAAGCTTCTAAACCTTTTTGGGGTGAATCTGCCCCATTTTTAGTAACACTTTTGATTACTATATCTTGCCTTCTAAGTTCTGCTACAGCAGTTTCTAACTCTCCTCGGATGTTATACCAGCTTGCGTTAGACAGACAGCTTTCTCCTATATTTGCATTAGTTTCCCGTCAAGGTGTCCTTGGGCCTGCTATTTTAGTTACCTTTCTCCTCAGTTTGCTTTGTCTAAATTTGGGAAATATATCTCAGCTTGTCACAGTAGCAGGCACCTGTTATCTCATGTCTATTATGGGCCTGCATCTGGGATTATGGATGTGTCGTGGCAAACCATACGTGTTATGGCCTTGGTGTTCACTTGGTTTTTTCTTGGTAGAAGCGGTAGTTCTAATAGTGGGAGGTTTAGCTTGGAACTGGAGAGATTTCTTAGCGGGATTATTATTACCTATTATTTTGATGATCGGAGATTTAGTGTTACGTCGCTTAAGATTTGCACCATTACAGCCAAATTGGTGGACACAGCGTTACGATACTAAGTCTAGTAGAAATAATCCAGATTTTGTAGTATTACAAGTGATTGTTTTAGTATCATTGATTTGTATTACTGCCACAATCAGTTGGGTTATTCGCGATTTTGTAGATAGATTTTCTAATCATCCTCAAAATTCTTTCCTAGCGATTTTATTAGTGACGCTTTCTTTTGCAGGGGTTGCGATCGCTTGTTGGACAACCTTACCACAAATTATTGCTATTGATGAAGCACGCAAACAAGCAAGAAACCTATTTATCACTACTCTCGATACTGTTCCAGATACTGTTTTAGTATTAGATGAAGACGGGGCAATTTCTCAAACAAATGCTGCTGCTGAAGAATTATTTCAAACAAGTATTCAGCAGTTGCTTGGGCAAAACTTGAATCAACTTCTAATATGCTATCACGGCAAACCGGAGCAATGGTCTACTAGAAGTGAGCAAAGCTTGAAAATTAACCAAGGTTTGCGAATTGTTGAATCGACGATTTCCCAGCCATTTAATTCTCTGCTACGGGAGTATATTGTTATTGTTCGTGACATCACTAAGCGGAAGCTAGCAGAAGAGGAGTTAGTCCAGTATCGTTATCAACTTGAGCAGTTGGTGCTAGAACGTACTATTGAACTTATTAGAGTTAATCAACAACTTCAACAAGATATTGTTAAACGTCAAGAAGCACAAGAACAATTACTGCACAATAGTCTTCATGATGGGCTAACTGGATTACCTAATCAACGATTATTTATGGAGCGGGTGCAGCAGGCAATAGAACAGGCTAAACAGCAAAATAATTATTTATTTGCCGTACTCTTCTTAGACCTAGATCGCTTTAAAGTTGTTAATGACAGCCTTGGACATCTACTAGGAAATCAACTTTTAATTGCAATTTCTCATCGGCTCAAGTCAGTTCTGCGAGGCGGAGACATAGTAGCTCGTTTTGGTGGAGATGAGTTCACAATCTTAATTGAGGAAATTGAGGATATCAACACCGCAATACAGGTGGCCGAGCGAATTAAAAAGGTGCTAACTCTACCATTTCAATTAAACGAGCATCGGGTGTTTACTAATGTTAGTATTGGCATCGCTTTAAGTAGAACAGATTATGAGCAAGCAGCGCAGATTCTACGCGATGCTGATGTGGCAATGTATTGTGCCAAATCACTTGGTAAGGCACGTTATGAGGTTTTTGATCCAAAGATGCACGAGGGTGCAGCTTTGCTCTTGGAGTTAGAAACTGCTTTGCGAAATGCGCTGCTCAAGCAAGAAGAATTTCGCCTTGATTACCAGCCAATTGTTTCACTAACAACTGGCAAAATTATTGGATTTGAGGCACTGATACGTTGGTATCATCCAGAAAGAGGACTTATTTCCCCTCAAGATTTTATTCCTTTGGCTGAAGAAACTGGCATGATTGTTAGTATCGGACAATGGGTGCTTTATGAAGCCTGTTCCCAAATGCACAAATGGCATAAACAATTTCCTACCTCACAACGTTTGACGATTAGCGTAAATTTTTCTGGTAAGCAAATCACGCAACCTGATGTGTTTAAACAGGTTAAACATATTTTGCAGCAAACTGGACTGGAGCCATACTGTTTGAAATTGGAAATTACTGAAAGCTTGTTGATGGATAATTTTGAATTAGCTACCACCGTGCTTTCTCAATTAACAGCGCTGAATGTTGAAATGCACATGGATGATTTCGGGACTGGCTATTCATCGTTGAGTTATCTACATCGCCTACCAATCAAAACCATTAAGATTGACCGCTCTTTTGTCACTAGTATAGGTAGTCGAGGAGAAAACTTAGAAATTATTCGAGCGATTGTGACATTAGCCCATAATTTAAATATGTCTGTAACAGCAGAAGGCATAGAAACTGTAGACCAATTAGCCCAATTGAAGGCTTTACAATGTGATTATGGGCAAGGGTATTTCTTCTTACCACCTATGGAACGGGCAGAAGTAGAAATACTACTTGCTGCTAACTTGTGCGGAAAAAACTTTTTAAAAAGATAAAATCTTGGGAGTAAATTCTGTTTAGAGAAACACCTTCTCAAACTGGGCGATTAATTTCACTTGACAATCTATTTTTAGTGTAGCGCTGATTGTAGCTGGAAATTTTCTACGTTATCAACTAACCCTTCTTCTAACAAAAGCTCGTTAACAAAAGTATCAATTTTGTGCCGATCGATATTTTGCATGACTATAATGTGTACCCAATTTTCATAAATCGCTAGCTGCCACTTTTTAATTAACCTTTGAGAAGGTTTTTGGAACACTACGGTATTGGAAAATTTATTGAGCATACATGGATATTCTCTGATTTTCAGTTGTTGGAAAAGATATTGAGCATTATCTATACAGGTTTTTGCTTCTTTGGCTAATCCATCATAACCTCTGGTTTTTATTGCATACCAGAGAATCAGAGGGGTATGACCGTTTCTAGAACCCAGAATAGTTGTATCTGATGAACCAATATATTCAATTTCTGTTTCAACTTTTTCTACCCATTTTTTCTTGGTTAAAACTACACCGCAAGGCAAGGGTGAACCAATGAATTTAGCAGAAATAGCTATACTATCTATAGGTTTTTGAAAGTTAACTTGTGGAGCGCCATCTAGAAAGGGTAATATTAATCCTGAAAGAGCGGCATCACAATGAATGTAGTAATCTTTAATTTGATTGCGTTCTAAGATTTCAAGAACTTTGTCTAAGTTATCAATTGCACCTTTGACAGTAGTCCCAATATTCAAATTGACGATCGCAGGACAATTACGATTTTCGCTAATGAGTTTTTCAAAATGCTCATAATTCATCTCTCCATTAATTTGTGAGTTAACAATATTGTGTTGGATACGGAATAATTTTGCCGCTTTTGGTATGGAGTAATGAGAGTCTTGTGATGAATAAAGAATGCCATTAGGGTAAATTTCTCTTGCTAAAAATATTCCATATAAATTACCTTCAGTTCCACCAGCAGTAACATAACCCCAAAACTGATTTTCTGGAATTTTATAAAGTTGGGCAAAAAAAGATAATACTTCTTGCTCAAACTTACGAGAATGGAGACCAAAATCTGGTTCAATATATGGATCTCCAGCATTATTTAACAGAAGATTGAAAAATTTAGCGATCGCACTGTAATCACAACTTAAATTATATGGATAGCCTGCATGAAGCTGCGATCGCTGTTCTATTTGCACTAGAAAATCAGACAATTCCTTAGCAACTTTATTTGACATATCTTTGTATCTCTTAAATTTTGATTGAGTTAATGGATGTTTTAAACTAAATTCTACGTATTAATCCATACCTTTAGATTTTCTTAATAATCCATTGGTTTGGCTCTTTAACTAAAGATAATACAGTGAAAATACTGACAAACATTCAGTAATAATACCCAATTTTTTTCGACCAAAGTATATTACACTTAGAACTTCTGCATAATACAAAATAACCAGAATGCGTATTACGTAAAATACTTTTTAGTCGCTGACTGCAACCTGATTTAATCACATATTTAACTTTGTGATCATTGCGTAATTTCTGCAAATGACTAATACCGCAAGGTGGAAGTCAAAAGAATTATATTCCAAGCTCTTGCGTCATTTGAAATGTATGTTTATTTACACCATTCTGTACTAGGCTATACAAGCGAAGTCCGCTGATGCGGACTTCATCAAGCTAAAAAGATGTTTCCAGAAATTAAATAGGCGTTATACAAAATACTTGTAGAGACATAGCACTGCTACGTCTCTACATTCTTAAGTGCATTTAGCCATTTGTCGGTTAGTGACTTCTAATCTGCTAGCGCCGTGGGATTTTTGCTTTTAAAACTCTCCAGCTAAGGCTGCAACGCATCGTTCGCAAATTAAGGGATGTTCTGCTGATTCTCCCACATGAGTAGAGTAGTTCCAACAGCGATCGCACTTTTGCCCATCTGCTTTCACTACACCAATTCCCCAGTCTTCCGTCTGCGCTGTATATTCTAATCCTTGCAATCCTTCAGCAGAATCTAATAATTCCACCTGGGAAGTCAGCAATAAATACCGCAGTTCGTCAATCCCGTTACCCTTCACAGGGTTAAAAGCTTTAACAGCATCGCCTAATTGTTTGTGAGGGATATGAATCAAAGCTTTCGCCTCTAGGGAAGAACCAATCAGTTTTTCTATCCTGGCTTGTTCCAACACTTTATTAACATCGGTGCGGAGTTGTCGCAACGTTTCCCAAAATTCCGCTAAATCTGGATTACGCCATTTTTCCTCAACCTGCACCCAACCAGCTTCAAATACCGATTTGTAAGGTGTTTTGTAAGGGAGATATTGCCAGATATCTTCAGCGGTGTGAGATAGTACTGGTGCGATCGCTCGTGCTAAATTATCTAAAGCTATTTTCAGCACCGTTTGACAACTGCGACGGCGGAAAGCATCTTTTGCACTGATGTAAAGCCTATCTTTGGCAACATCTAAATAAAAGTTGGATAAATCCACCACGCAGAAATTCTGCACTGTTTGGAAAAAGCGGAAGAATTGGAAACTCTCAAAGGCTTCGGTAACTTCTTCAAATACTTCGGTGATGCGGTGCAGCATATAACGGTCAAGTTCTGGCAATTCTTCAAAGGGAACTGCATCTTTTTCTGGGTCAAAATCATCCAAGCTACCCAACAAAAACCGCGCCGTATTGCGAATCTTGCCTCTAACATCATTCATCTGCTTAATGATGTTTTTGCCAATGCGAACATCGCCGGAGTAGTCAACCGATGATACCCACAATCGCAATACATCTGCACCGTAAGGCGGTTCTACTTTTTGATTTTTCCCACCTTCAATGATTGTATTGGGGTCAACCACATTTCCTTCTGACTTACTCATCTTTCGGCCTTGTTCGTCTAAAGCGAAGCCGTGAGTTAGCACAGTTTTGTAAGGCGCAATGTCATTTACCGCTACACTGGTGAGCAAACTGGATTGAAACCAACCGCGATGTTGATCGGAACCTTCCAAATATATATCAGCAGGGTAGCGTAACTCTGGACGTTGTTGAACGACAGCTGCCCAAGATGAGCCAGAATCAAACCATACGTCCATTGTGTCTGTACCCCGGCGGTACGACTTACCATTATTACGATAAGATTCGGGTAATAATTCCTCAACTGAAAGCTCCCACCAAGCATCGGAACCTTTTTCAGCGATGATTCCTTGAACGTAGTTAATAGTTTCCTCATTCAGCAGTGGTTCTCCCGTAGCTTCATCGTAGAAAACGGGAATGGGTACACCCCAAGCGCGTTGACGAGAGATACACCAATCGGAACGTTCCGCTACCATTGGCGTGATGCGATTTTCACCTTGGGCTGGAATCCATTTTACCGTGGCGATCGCCTTTAGCGCTTCTTCTCTAAATCCTTCCACGGAAGCAAACCATTGTTCAGTGGCGCGGAAAATTGTTGGCTTCTTCGTCCGCCAATCATAAGGATACTTGTGGGGATATGGTTCTTCCTTCAATAAAGAACCAGCCGCAGCCAGTGCATCAATCACCGCTTGATTCCCATCACCCAGCACATTCAACCCCGCAAATTGTCCCGCTTCTTCGGTAAAATTGCCATTGTCATCCACTGGTGCAAGGATGGGCAAACCGTACCGCTGACCAACAATGTAGTCTTCTTGACCATGACCAGGAGCAGTATGTACTAACCCAGTACCCGATTCAGTAGTAATGTAATCACCACCGACGACAATTGGACTTTCACGGTCATATAGAGGATGACGATAAGTAGTATGTTCTAAATCATTCCCCTTGAACGTGGCTTTTACAGTTAACTCAACTCCCAACGTTGAAGATAAACGTTCGACTAAATCAGCAGCAACGATTAGGTATTTGAAATTATTTTGCGCCTCCGATTCTGAAGGTGAAACTTCCACCACTGCATAATTTAAATCTGCATTTACCGCCACAGCCAAATTCCCTGGAATCGTCCAAGGTGTAGTCGTCCAGATAGCCACACCCAAATCTGACTGATATTCTGCCAGCAGTGGTTTTACAGGTTCCGCCAAACTTGTAACTGCAAAAGCTGCATAGATACTGCGGGAAACGTGACCTTCTGGATATTCCAACTCAGCTTCAGCCAAAGCGGTTTTAGAACTCGGACTCCAGTGAACCGGCTTTAAACCGCGATAGATGTAGCCTTTTAAGAACATCTGACCAAACACGCCAATTTGAGCCGCTTCATATTCCGGCTTCAAAGTTAGATAAGGGTTTTCCCAATCACCCCAAATACCGTAGCGTTTAAAATTTTGGCGCTGGTCATTTACCGTCGCCATACCAAATTCTTTCGCTTTCTGCCGCAGTTGTAAAGACGTTAAATTTTGCCGTTCTGCTGACTTCATGTTCTGCAAAACTTTTAACTCAATTGGCAACCCGTGACAATCCCAACCAGGAACGTAGCGAACTTTACGCCCTTGTAACATCTGGTAGCGGTTAATAATATCTTTGAGAATTTTATTTAAGGCATGACCAATATGGAGTGAGCCATTAGCGTAGGGAGGCCCATCGTGCAGTATAAATAATTCGCCGGGGTTATTTTCAAAGAGGCGATCGTAAATTTTATTTTCTTCCCAAAATTTTTGGATTTCAGGCTCACGCTTGATGGCGTTTGCCCGCATATCAAAGTTAGTCTTGGGTAAGTTGACAGTATCTTTGTAACTTCCTGATTCGGTCACAGTCTCATGCCTAGAATTAGGTGTGCAGGTTTTACTAATTATAGAAGATGACCTGATAACCAAAATTCCCTATTTGAATGTGAGTTCGATAAGTATTATTTGACCTCTCCTTTGACCTCTCCTCTAGCCTCTTTCCCAACTTTGCTACGGTGTACACACAAGTCAAATTACCCCCCTCAATCCCCCCTTCTCAAGGGCTACGGTGTACACACAAGTCTTATAAAGTTGTCCAAAAACGTTTTGATCCCCCCTAACCCCCCTTAAAAAGGGGGGAATCGAAATTAAAGTCCCCCTTTTTAAGGGGGATTTAGGGGGATCAAGCCACATTTTGCACTCAGCACAGAGATATTTGTACACGATAGCTTATAAAGGGGGGAAGCCGGAAATCTAGTTCCCTCCCCTTTATAAGGGCAGGGTTAGGG